>NZ_JBEXNW010000012.1:0-277651 GCF_040611295.1 Streptomyces sp. NPDC002935 | reverse complement strand
CCTGGATCCGGGCAGGATCCGGAACGCGGGGGGAGGGAAGGCGAAGGGAGGCGAGGGGCGCGGCTCAGCGGAGCGCCGGTGCCTCGATCCCGAGGAGCTCCGCGAAGGCGCGCTCGCCGTCCGGGGTCACCTTGACCGCCCGGTCCGAGCCGATGCGTACGCACCACCGGGCGTCCAGCGCGTGCCGGCACAGTGCCGCACCGGCGGTGCCCGCGAGGTGCGGACGCCGTTCGGTCCAGTCGAGACAGGCACGGGTGAGCGGACGGCGTCCGCCGCGCTCCAGGGGGATGCCCGCGGCGTCGAACCACCGCAGTCCGGCCTCGGTGAGGGCGAACCCGGTGTCCTGGCGGAGCAGTCCGCGGCCGGTCAGCGCCTCGGTGAGGACGATGCCGAGCCGTCCGGCGAGATGGTCGTAACAGGTCCGGCCGCGCGCCATCGCCGAGCCCGCGCCGGCCTCCCGCAGCGTCCGGGGGCGCTCGGCGGCACCGGGCGTCACCTGGGCGGCGAGGTCCTCGACGAGCTGGGCGACGCGGGTGTCGGCCAGCCGGACGTAACGGTGCCGTCCCTGGCGTTCCTCGGTGAGCAGGCCGCCCGCGACGAGTTTGCCGAGGTGCTCGCTGGCGGTCGACGGCGCGACACCGGCCCGCCGTGCCAGTTCACCGGCGGTCCACGCCCGCCCGTCGAGCAGCGCCAGCAGAAAACCGGCCCGCGTCTCGTCCGCCATCAGCCCGGCCAGCGCCGCGAGGCCCGGCCCGACGGGATCCTTCGCCCTTGTCATGCCGTCCAGGATGCGCCACGGACACTTCGGCGGTCACCGAAGTATCGCGAGCGTCCGCTCAGGCTTCCGGGCCCGCTCAGGCTTCCCGGACCAGCTCGCTCAACTTTCCCGGACCAGCCCCGCGTACTGCACCGCGAGGCCGTCCAGCAGCGCGCTGAGCCCCGTCTCGAAGGCCCGCTCGTCGATCTTCTCCTGCTGCTCGGCCAGGAGGTGCGCCTGCCCCAGATGCGGATAGTCGGCGGGGTCGTACGCGCTCTCGTCGTCCACGAAGCCCCCGGCGAACGAGCCCAGCGCGGACCCCATGATGAAGTACCGCATCAGCGCCCCGATCGAGGTGGCCTGGGCCGGTGGCCAGCCCGCGCCGACCATGGCCCCGAACACTGCGTCGGCGAGCCGGAGTCCGGCCGGCCGGCGGCCCGGCCCGCGCGCGAGGACCGGGACGATGTTCGGGTGGTCGCGCAGCGCGGCGCGGTAGGAGACGGCCCAGTCGTGCAGCGCGGTGCGCCAGTCGCGGCCGTCCTCGAACATCGACAGGTCGACCAGCGCGCTCACCGAGTCCGCGACCGCCTCCAGGATCTGGTCCTTGGTGCGGAAGTGGTTGTAGAGGGAGGGCCCGCTCACCCCGAGTTCCGCGGCGAGCCGGCGCGTGGAGACGGCCGCCAGCCCCTCGGAGTCCACCAGGGCCCGTGCCGTCTCGACGATGCGGTCGGTGCTGAGGAGGGGCTTGCGTGGTCGGGCCATGGCGCACATAGTAGGGCTGCATCAGGAAACTAGCAGTGCTAATTTAAATGTACGGCTTTCAATGTCCGCGATTTGTGGGGTGACCCGGCATGAACCTTGGGCTCAGCGATGAGCAGACCGCCGTCCGGCAGCTCGCCCAGGACTTCGTGCGTCGCGAGATCGCCCCGCACGTCGTCGAGTGGGACCGGGCGGAGGACGTCGACCGTTCCATCGTGAAGAAGCTCGGCGAGGTCGGCTTCCTCGGCCTCACCATCGACGAGGAGTACGGCGGCAGCGGCGGCGACCATCTCGCGTACTGCCTGGTCACCGAGGAGTTGGGGCGCGGTGACTCCTCCGTGCGCGGGATCGTCTCCGTCTCGCTCGGGCTCGTGGCCAAGTCGATCTCGTACTGGGGGAGCGAGGAGCAGAAGCGCCATTGGCTGCCGGGGCTGACCTCCGGCGAGTACGTGGGCTGCTTCGGGCTCACCGAACCGGGCACCGGCTCCGACGCGGGCCAGTTGTCGACGAGGGCCGTGCGGGACGGCGACGACTACGTCATCAACGGCACCAAGACGTTCATCACGAACGGCACCTGGGCCGACGTCGTGCTGCTCTTCGCCCGCTCCACCGACGCCCCGGGCCACAAGGGCGTCTCCGCCTTCCTGGTGCCGGCCGACACCCCCGGTCTGACCCGCCGCACCATCCACGGCAAGCTCGGACTGCGCGGCCAGGCCACCGCGGAACTGGCCTTCGCGGACGTGCGCGTGCCCGCGAGCGCCATGATGGCGCCCGAGGGCAAGGGCTTCGCGGTGGCCATGTCGGCGCTGGCCAAGGGCCGGATGTCGGTGGCCGCGGGCTGTGTCGGCATAGCCCAGGCCGCGCTGGACGCGGCGGTGACGTACGCGACCGAGCGGGAACAGTTCGGCAGGACCATCGCGCACCACCAGCTCGTCCAGGAACTCCTCAGCGACATCGCCGTCGACGTGGACGCGGCGCGGCTGCTCACCTGGCGGGTCGCCGATCTCGTGGACCGCGGGCTGCCGTTCGCCACCGAGTCCTCGAAGGCCAAGCTCTTCGCGTCCGAGGCCGCCGTGCGCGCCGCGAACAACGCCCTCCAGGTGTTCGGCGGCTACGGCTACATCGACGAGTACCCCGCCGGCAAACTGCTGCGCGACGCCCGGGTGATGACCCTCTACGAGGGCACCAGCCAGATCCAGAAACTGGTCATCGGGCGCGCCCTGACGGGTGTCTCCGCGTTCTGACTCCGAGTTCTGACTCTGAGTACGTCCCTGAGTACGACGGCGGATGTGGCGGCGGCCACGTCCGCCGATCCTTGTCCCATGAGTGAGACACCGGGCAAACAGCAGAACACGGCCGCCTTCTACGGTCAGGCCGTGGCGTCCTTCTCCGTCGCGATGGCCGCCACCGCCCTCGGCATCTTCAAACTCCACGCCGACGCCTGGGTGCGGGGCTTCCTGGCCATCGCCGTCCTCTATCTGGTGACGTCGTCCTTCACGCTCGCCAAGGTGATCCGCGACCGTCAGGACGGCAACCGCCCCGGCGGCCGGATGTACGACCCGTTCGAGAAGCTCTGATCCCCGCGCGGACATGACCCGGCCGGTGACGCTAAGCGCTCGCTCAGGTTCAGGGGTATGGTGTTCACCCTGTCAGTGGAGAAGGGGCGAACAGCGATGAGTGCGGCGCAGGAGACGCCCGGCGGCGAGATGCAGCCGTGGGCCGAGGTC
Organism: Streptomyces sp. NPDC002935; assembly: GCF_040611295.1. Taxonomy (NCBI): domain Bacteria; kingdom Bacillati; phylum Actinomycetota; class Actinomycetes; order Kitasatosporales; family Streptomycetaceae; genus Streptomyces; species Streptomyces sp. NPDC002935. The sequence goes on along the minus strand of NZ_JBEXNW010000012.1, from coordinate 274,408 downwards.
ACCCCGGACGCGGCACGGCGGCTGCTCGTCGCCGCGGTCGAGGCCTTCGCCGAGCGCGGGTACCACGCGACGACGACCCGGGACATCGCGGGCCGGGCGGGCATGAGCCCGGCCGCGCTGTACATCCATTACAAGACCAAGGAAGAGCTGCTCCACCGGATCAGCCGCATCGGGCACGACAAGGCGCTGGACATCGTGCGCACCGCGGCCGAGGGCGAGGGAACGGCCGCCGAGCGGCTCTCCGACGCCGTACGGTCCTTCGTACGGTGGCACGCGGGCCAGCACACCACCGCCCGCGTCGTCCAGTACGAACTCGACGCCCTCGGGCCCGACGCGCGCGCCGAGATCATCGCGCTGCGCCGCCAGGTCGACGCGGAGGTCCGCAGCATCATCCAGGACGGCGTCGTGGCGGGCGACTTCGACGTCCCGGACGTACCCGGCACCACCCTCGCCGTGCTGTCCCTGTGCATCGACGTGGCCCGCTGGTTCAACGTCGACGGTCCCCGCACGCCGGACGAGGTCGGCGCCCTCTATGCCGACCTGGTCCGGCGGATGGTGGGATACAAGGAGTAGGCCCCCGGCGCGGACGCGGACATCCCCGGTCCGACGCGAGGCTCCCGGTCCCGGAGGCGTCGGCGAACGCGAAGCCGCCGGTTCCGGGGACGCCGGGCCGGGGCGCCGGTCTCACAGGTAGTAGCGCGAGACCGACTCCGCCACGCAGACCGGCTTGTCGCCGCCCTCGCGCTCCACGGTGAAGGCCACGGACACCTGGACACCGCCCGGCACGTCGTCCACCGCGGTGATCGCCGCGGTGGCGCGCAGCCGCGAGCCGACCGGGACGGGGGCGGGGAAACGGACCTTGTTCGTCCCGTAGTTGACGCCCATCTTCACGCCCTCGACGCTGATCAGCTGCGGGCCGAAGAGGGGCAGCAGCGACAGGGTGAGATAGCCGTGCGCGATCGTGGTGCCGAACGGACCCGCCGCGGCCTTCTCGGGATCGACGTGGATCCACTGGTGGTCGCCGGTCGCCTCCGCGAACAGGTCGATCCGCTTCTGCTCGATCTCGACCCAGTCCGTGTACCCCAGCTGCTCGCCCACGGCGCCCCGCAGTTCGTCGACCGTCGCGAACGTCCTCGGCTCTGCCATGTCCCTGGCCTCCCGCATCTCATAGTCTAAGCGACTGCTTAGCATGGTCGGACGCGAGGCGCATGTCAACGGACCGGACGTGTGACGCGGTGGGTAGGTTGGAGGGGTGCCCCAGATCCCAGAGACGATCCACGAGCTGACCGTCGGACAGCTGTCGGCCCGTAGCGGCGTCGCCGTCTCCGCTCTGCACTTCTACGAGTCCAAGGGCCTGATCAGCAGCCGCCGCACCACGGGCAACCAACGCCGCTACCACCGTGACGCCCTGCGCCGTGTCGCCTTCGTCCGGGCCGCCCAGCGCGTCGGCATCCCGCTCGCCACCATCCGCGAGGCGCTCGCCGAACTCCCCGAGGAGCGCACCCCGACGCGCGAGGACTGGGCCCGGCTGTCGGAGGCCTGGCGCTCGGAACTCGACGAGCGCATCAAACAGCTCGGCCGGCTGCGGGACCACCTCACGGACTGCATCGGCTGCGGCTGCCTCTCCCTGGAGAACTGTGTGCTCTCCAACCCCGACGACGTCTTCGGCGAGCGCCAGGCCGGATCCCGGCTCATGGTGGAGCGCTCCGGCGCACGGGCGGCACCCGAGCCCCGGGAGCGGCAGCGGGAGCAGGCCCGGGAGTGCGAGCCCGGGCCGCGCCAGGAGACGGTGGGAGACTGCCGCTGACACGCCGTTCCCACCACCCTCACCGGTTAGGCGTGATCCGTCGTGCCCGGTCCACGCGTCCGTCGTCCGGCCCGCCCCTCACTCGTACTCCGTACCGCCCTTGCGGGTCAGGTACGCCGGGCTGACCGCCTTGGCTATGGCCCGTCCGCCCGTCACCGGGCTGTACCGCTCGGCGGCCACGAACGTCCCCTCCGGCCCGTCGGGAGCGGGAGCGCCGGGGCGGATCACGACGCCCTCGCGCAGATGCAGCGCGCGACCGGACACGGTCTCCCGGCCCGAGGCGATCTCCAGGACCCGCTCGATGTCGTACGGCCCCTCGTACAGCCTTGGTACCAGCGGGAGTTCGCCCGTCAGCAGCTCCTGCGCGTCCAGCCAGCGGACCTCGCCGTCGATCTCCGCGGACACGTCGAACACGGCGTAGCCGATCGTCTCGCGGCGCCCGTCGGCGCCGTACGAGAGGTCCTGCACGCCCGCCCCGTAGACCTCGCCGAAGATGCCGACGCGGCGCGCGCCCAGTCGTTCGGCGAGCCGGGCGGCGGCCGCCGCGACACCGTGACCGTGTACGGCGCGCCAGTACAGATTGCGCGGATCCTCCTTCAGGGCGAGGGACTTGGAGCCGAAGCCCTTCGAGGAGACGTGGACGCGGCCCTCGTCGGCGAGGTAGGTCAGCAGACAGGCCGAACCGTGCAGCTTCTCCGTCAGGACGACGGGCTCGCCCGGGGTGAAGAGGTCCGGGTACCGCTGGATGTTCTCGATGTCGACCCAGGGCAGCAGCTCGGGCGCCGACTCGACATCGCCGTTCATCGTGGGCGGGACCGGCGGCACCCATTTCACGATGCCGAGGAACTCCGCGAAGTCCGTGCCGTCCTCGGCGGCCCGCGCCAGGTCCACGTCCGCCAGCGCCTTCGGGCGGCACACGATGCCCTGCGACAGCTCGCCGCGCAGCCGCACCGCCTTGACCCGGTCCGACGAACTGCCCGCCAGACGCCCGGTCAGCCCCAGCTCCTCGATCAGCGGGGCCGGCAGCACGGACTGTTCAGGGATGTAGAGCGCCCACTCGCCGGTGCGGTACGCGCCCTTGGCGACCACGGCCCGATACAGGCCCACCTGGGCCAGTTCGAGCGCGTCGGCGTTCGGATGCTCGTGGACGGTCAGCACTTCGGCGGTGACGCGCAGCGTCGACATCGGGGGACTCCTCGGGTTGCTCAGCCGTGTTTCATCGCCCCCAACTCTCCCTGGGGGAAACGGCTGGAACCAGCGAATTTACGGCTGCCAGCTGCGACGGCCGCGACCCGCCCCCCGGCGTGCGCCGGGCCGCCCCGTACCGAACGAGCCCCCTCCGCCACGAGCGGTCCCTGGCCCCTGACATGACCGTCTCGGCAGCCGCGGATCGGGCCGTCCCCCCGGGCGACCTCGGCACGACGGCGCCGTCGGCCGATCCGCGCGCTCTGCTCGGACAGACCGGCACAATGCCCCCGATGGTGCCGGAGGGACTGACCACCAGGGTGCCGGGAACTGCGTGCCCGGCCACGGACCCTCCGCGGCCGACGGCTCACCCGCAGTTCCCCTGCCCCGCGCCGTTCAGCCCGGCGGAGTCCCGGCCGCCCGGCCCGGCGGGGCACTCACGCCGACACGAGCAGCCGGACGCGCCTGGCCCCCGCCAGGGCTTCCGGGGTCAGGACGGGCCGCGGCACCGCGATTCCGCAGCTCGTGCAGACGGGGCCCGACGACGGTTCGTGGGCCAGTTCGTACATCCACACCAGGCGCTCGCCGGCGCACACCGGGCAGACGGCGCCCGGCTCGCGCTCCAGTGCGGCGATCAACCGGCGCAGCACCTCGGCCAGTGGTTCATGAGGGTGGACACGGGGGTTGTCGCACCAGGCGACACCGAACCCGCCCCAGGTCAGCCGGTGCCAGTCGTCGACACTGCCCGGCCTGCGCAACCCGTCGTGCTTCTCCTTCTTGCGACGCTGCGCGAACTCGACCTCGTAGGCGAGCCAGACGGAGCGGGCCTCCTCCAGTTCCTCCAGTGCGGCCACGAGCCGCGCCGGATCGGGGGACCGGTCCTCGGGACCGAACCCGGCCCGGGAACACAGATGGTCCCAGGTCGCCCGATGCCCGTAAGGAGCGAACCTCTCCAGGCACTTGCGCAGTGAGTACCGCCGCAGTGCCAGATCACACCTCGGATCTCGCACCTGTCTCGCCAGACTCCGGAAACCGGCCATCGCCCTGCACCTCCGTCACACCTGCACCTGTACTCCGGTCACTTCGGCGCCGTCTCGTACGGACGTCGTCGAGTAGACGTATCGACAAGCGATTCGGCTCCATCCAATTTTCCGATGACCGCCTCGAGGCACCCGCCGAGTGCCCCCGGCCTGCCTCCCGTTGCCCTCAGCGGGCTGTCCGCCGGTCATCCGCCGAGCCCACGCTTGCCATGAATCCCAAAAACTGACGCATGTTCATCTTCAAACTCGGGGATACCGGCGGTAACGTCCGGCCCACCCCCCGTCGGTAGGAGCTGACATGCCACCGAGCACCCCACGCACCACGTTGGACAGACTGAGAACTCCCCGCAGATTCCCCAAGTTCCTCAAGGCAGCATCCCTATGCGTGCTCATTGCCGGTCTTTTGTCGCCGCTTTCCCAGGCGTCCGCCGCCGACACCTCGACCGCGACCGCCGCGAACGACTACTGCGGCGGCCAGTGCTCGGACATCCTGCCGCCCGGTGAGAACGGCAACGCGACCCTCGCCCAGATCCTGCTCAACCAGGCTTTCGGCACCCAGCCGAGCCACGCGGAAGACCAGCTCGCCCCCTACGGCAACCTGGCCTCGGGCTACTCCACCCTCACCGACACCAAGATCAACGACTTCTTCAACGACGCCTCCTTCGGCGTCGCCTCGGACCAGGTCGCCTCGACCACCAAGCCCGGCGGCCGCACCGACGTGACGATCGTCCGCGACAAGAAGACGGGCGTCCCGCACATCACCGGCACCACCCGCTACGGCACCGAGTACGGCGCCGGGTTCGCCGCGGCCCAGGACCGGCTGTGGCTGATGGACGTCTTCCGGCACGTCGGACGCGGCCAGCTGACCGGCTTCGCCGGCGGCGCCGCCTCCAACCAGGGCCTCGAGCAGGAGTTCTGGCGCAACGCGCCCTACACCGAGGCCGACCTGCAGGCCCAGATAGACAACGCGACCAGCAGCGCCGGAGCCCGTGGCACCCAGGCCCTCGCCGACGCGAACGCCTACATCGACGGCATCAACGCCTACATCGACGCCTCCGACAGCGGCCGCTACTTCCCCGGCGAGTACGTCCTGACCGGCCACAAGGACTCCATCACCAACGCCGGAACCATCGACCACTTCAAGCTCACCGACCTGGTGGCGCTGGCCTCCGTCATCGGCTCGCTGTTCGGCTCCGGAGGCGGCGGCGAGGTCAACAACGCCCTCTCGCTGCTCGCCGCCCAGTCCCAGTACGGCGTGGCCGAGGGCACCGAGGTCTGGGAGTCCTTCCGCGAGCGCAACGACCCGGAAGCGGCGCTCACCGTCCACAACGGCCAGAGCTTCCCCTACGCCGCCAAGCCGGACAGCCCGCAGGGCGAGGCCCTGCCCGACGCCGGCTCGGTGGCCCAGGAGCAGCTGGTCTACGACCGCACCGGCAGCGCGGCCACCGCGAGCGCCACCAGCGCCTCGGCCACGGCGGCCAAGACCTCACTCACCTCGGCGAAGCGCGGTATGTCCAACGCCCTCGTGGTCAGCGGCAAGCACACCGCCAGCGGCCACCCGATCGCCGTCTTCGGCCCGCAGACCGGCTATTTCGCGCCACAACTGCTCATGCTCCAGGAGATCCAGGGCCCGGGCCTCAGCGCCCGCGGCGCCTCCTTCGCGGGCCTGAGCATGTACGTCGAACTCGGCCGCGGCCAGGACTACTCCTGGAGCGCGACGACCTCCGGCCAGGACATCATCGACACATACGCCGTCGAGCTGTGCCAGGACGACTACCACTACCTCTACCACGGCACCTGCACGGCGATGGACAAGGTCGAGCGGACCAACTCCTGGAAGCCGACCGTCGCCGACGGCACCGCGGCGGGCTCGTACCGGATGCAGGTCTACCGGACCAAGTACGGTCCCGTGGCCTACCGTGCGACCGTGGGCGGCAAGAAGGTCGCGTACACCACCCTGCGCTCCTCCTACATGCACGAGGCCGACTCGATCATCGGCTTCCAGATGCTCAACGACCCTGACTTCGTGAAGAGTCCGGCGACCTTCCAGAGCGCTGTGCAGCACATCAACTACACCTTCAACTGGTTCTACGCCGACTCGGCACACACCGCGTACTACAACAGCGGTGACAACCCGGTACGGGCGAGCGGGGTCGACGCCGAGTTCCCGGTGTGGGCGCAGGCCGCGTACGAGTGGCAGAAGTGGGACCCGGCCACGAACACCGCCGCGTACACCCCGGCGTCCGCGCACCCCAACTCCGTGGACCAGGACTACTACATCTCCTGGAACAACAAGCAGGCCAAGGACTACACGACGTCCTCCTGGGGCGACGGCTCGGTGCACCGCGGCAACCTGCTGGAGGACCGGGTCGCCAAGCTGGTCGCCGCGGGCGGGGTGACCAGGTCCGCGCTGGTGAAGGCGATGGCCGACGCGGCGCTCGCCGATCTGCGGGCCGAGGACGTGCTCCCCGACCTGCTGAAGGTCGTCAACAGCTCCCCGGTCACGGACTCCACGGCCGCGGCGGCGGTGAGCAAGCTGTCCGCCTGGGTGACGGCGGGCGCGAAGCGCAAGGAGACCTCCGCGGGTTCGCACACCTACGCCGACGCCGACGCGGTCCGCATCCTGGACGCCTGGTGGCCGCTGCTGGTGAAGGCGGAGTTCCAGCCCGGGCTCGGCAGTGGCCTGTACACCGCGTTCGGCAGCAACCTCCCCATCGACGAGGCACCGTCGGCCGGGCACGGACCGACCGGCTCGCACGCCGGAAGCTCCTTCCAGTACGGCTGGTGGAGCTATGTCGACAAGGACATCCGGGCGGTGCTCGGGGAGTCCGTGCAGGGCGGCCTGTCGCGGAAGTACTGCGGCGCCGGCAGCCTCGGCGCCTGCCGGGACGCCCTGATCAGCACGCTGAAGGAGGCGGCGGGCAAGACCGCGGCCACCGTCTACCCCGGCGACGACCAGTGCTCGGCGGGCGACCAGTGGTGCGCCGACTCGATCGTCCAGCGGACGCTCGGCGGCATCAAGCACGGCAAGATCAGCTGGCAGAACCGGCCGACCTACCAGCAGGTCGTCGAGTACACCTCACACCGGTGAGCACGGACCGGCGCCGGTAGGTCCAAGGAGCGGCCGGCACCGGAGCGGCGGCGGGTCAGCGGACGCGGCCCGCCGCCAGCACCACCTGGGCCAGCTCGCGGTGGCAGATGTCGCTGTGCGCGCCTGAGGGTGCCCCGCCCCGGCACACCACCGCGGCGGCGTCGATGTTCACGCACCCCGAGACGGGCAGCCGGGTGCGCAGGGCCTCCGCGAGCGTCAGCGTCCTGGTCCCCGGCACCGCCTGCACCCCGTCGTGGCCCATCGCGCCCCACTTCACACCCAGCGCGCGGCCGAGGTCGAAGTCCGCCGCGACGGACCGGGCATCGCCCGCCATCCGCGAGGCCAGCGGGTAGATCGTGCCGAGCGCCGAGTCGAAGCGGGAGTAGCAGCACACCAGGGGGCCGTCGATCCGGTGGTGCTGCCCGTCCAGCACACCGCTCGCCCGCGCGTCGTGCGGCAGCCGGGCCGCGAACGCGTAGTGCGAGAACGCGCCTTGGAGCAGCGTCACCGACTTCACCGTGCGCACCCCGGGGGGCAGCCCGCGCAGCGCGAACGAGACCAGGCGGCCGCCGAAACTGTGCCCGACCAGATGCACACGCACCTCCGGCGCCGCCGCCGCGAGCTGCCCGATCGCCCGCCCGAGCCCGCGCTCACCGACCGTGCCGGCGCGCCGCTTCATCGCGTAGTACGTGGCCTGGCGCAGGAGTTCGTGCGCTCCGTCCCACAGCCGGGGCAGCGCGAAGGCGGCTGTTCCCGGAGCCCCGGCCCCGGCGAGCGCCTGCGCGAACTCGCCGCACACCGTCGCCGCGTCCCCGAAGAGCATCTCGGGATCGCTCTCCGGCACGCCCTCCGCCAGGGTGTCCGCCGCGAACGAGGTCTGCGGCCCCTGCGGACGGACCTCGACGAGCAGCCGTACGAGACGGCAGAACTCCTCCAACGAAGCTCCCTCGTCCGGCTGTTGGTCGAGCAGCCGGGCGATCTGCTCGACCACGGTGGCACGGCCGGGGAACACCTCCAGGAGTGCGTGCCGGGTGTTCTTGCCGAGGACCGGCCGGGCGGCCGGGGCGACAGCGGCGGCCGCCGCCGCGGGGAAGTCGGGGATCGGCTCGTCCGAGAAGCGCATCGAGGGCCAGATCACCCCCGCGTAGCCGAGGCGCGCGGCCGGCGCGAGTTCCGGGAACGGTTCGTAGAAGCGGCTGCAGAGGCGAGTGGCGCCCGAACGGTCGTTGTTCCAGCCGTGCGTGAAGACGATCAGGTCGCGGACCCCGCGGCGCGGCACCTCCTCGATCCACCGGTCCCGCTCGCGGCCGTCCGCGTCCCCGTCCGCGTCGAACGTCAGCTCCCAGTAGGGAGACACACTCACTGCCGGTTCCTTCATGAGAGGCCCCCTGACCCCGCGAGTGGCGCGATATGGGCGCATCGTCCACCCGGCGGGGAAAGTTGGCCATACGTCACGACTTACTCGTCACGCATCCGTCACTCGTCCGTGGAAAAGGGCGGCGGCTCACTTGTAGATGAGGTATTGCTTCCGAACCCTGCGGAAGGCGTCCAGTTCGTCCTGCCAGGCCGCCACGACCTCGTCGGCGCCCGCTCCCGCGTCGATCGTCGTGCGCACCAGCGTCGAGCCCGTCAGCTTGTCGATCCAGTTGTCGGAGCGCCAGGCGAAGCCGCTCCAGACCTTCCTCGCGGTCACCAGGAGCGCGATTCCGGTGCGGACGGGGTCGTACGCCGCCCGGTCGTGGACATGGATCTGGACACCCCCGATGGTCCTGCCCTGGAACTTGGAGAAGGTGGGAGCGAAGTACGCCTCTCTGAAGTGCACGCCGGGCAGCCCCAGTTCACCGGCCGCCGCGGCCCAGCGCCCGTCGACGCCCTCCGCGCCGAGCAGTTCGAACGGCCGTGTCGTGCCGCGCCCCTCCGACAGGTTCGTCCCCTCGAAGAGACACGTCCCGGAGTACACCAGCGCGGTGTCCGCCGTCGGCATGTTCGGGCTGGGCGGCACCCAGGGCAGCCCCGAGGCGTCGTAGAACTCCCCGCGCCTCCAGCCCGACATCAGTACGGTGTCCAGCTCCACGGGCGCCGCCAGGAACTCCCCGTTGAAGAGCCGGGCCAGCTCCGCCACCGTCATCCCGTGCGCCTGCGCGATCGGCTGCCGTCCGACGAACGTCGCGAACTCCTTGTGCAGGACCGGTCCCTGGGCCGCCCGGCCGGTGACCGGGTTGGGCCGGTCGAGCACCACGAACCGTTTGCCGGCGAGCTGCGCCGCCTCCATGCAGTCGTACAGCGTCCAGATGTACGTGTAGAAGCGCGCTCCCACGTCCTGGATGTCGAAGACGACGGTGTCCACGCCGGAGGCGGTGAACACGTCGGCGAGAACCTGACCGCTCTTCAAGTACGTGTCGTAGACGGGGAGTCCGGTCGCCGGGTCGTCGTAGCGGCCCTCGGAGCCGCCGGCCTGCGCGGTGCCCCGGAAGCCGTGCTCGGGGCCGAAGACGGCGACCAGGTTCACGCGATCGTCGGCGTGCATGACGTCGACGATGTGGCGGACGTCGCGGGTGATGCCCGTGGGGTTGGTGACCATGCCGACGCGTCCACCGCCGAGTTGGGCGTACCCCGCCCCGGCGAGGCGCTCGAAGCCGGTGCGGAGCCGGTGTCCGGTGCTCGCGCCCGGCACCGCCGCCCCGGCGGGCAGGGGAGTCAGGGCCGCCGCGGCGGTGCCGGCCGCGAGCAGTGACCGTCGGGACATGCGCATGGTGTGACCTCCGTGTTCGCGGAAGGTTGACACAGGCACGCTAGGGGCTCGCGGGGGAAGTTCGTAGGGTGCGGATCCCTCCGGCCTGTCGTGGCTCCTCATGTGATCGCCGGCACCGGCCTGGAACCCTTCCCTTGTTACATACCGACTGGTTAGTCTGGTGCCGCAGGAGAGCCGTGTCGCATCGAAGGAGACCGATGGTGGGAGCCGTGCAGGGTGCGGGAGTGGTCGTCACCGGAGCGGGAGGTGGCATAGGGGCCGCGCTGGCCCGCCGTTTCGCCGCCGGGGGAGCGCGGGTCGTGGTCAACGACCTCGACGCGGACAAGGCGAAGGCGGTGGCCGACGAGATCGGCGGCACGGCGGTACCGGGGGACGCCTCCCTGATCGTGGCCGAGGCCCGCGACGCGCTCGGCGGCACGGTCGACGTCTACTGCGCCAACGCGGGCGTCGCCTCGGGAGGCTCCGAAGCGGCCGACGAGAAGGTCTGGGCTCTGGCCTGGGACGTCAACGTGATGGCCCACGTACGCGCCGCCCACGCACTGCTGCCGGACTGGCTGGAGCGCGGCAGCGGCCGTTTCGTCTCCACCGTCTCGGCCGCCGGGCTGCTCACCATGATCGGCGCCGCCCCGTACAGTGTCACCAAGCACGGCGCGTACGCGTTCGCCGAGTGGCTGTCGCTGACGTACCGCCACCGCGGTCTGAAGGTCCACGCGATCTGCCCGCAGGGCGTGCGCACCGACATGCTCGACGCCACCGGCAGCGCGGGCGACCTGGTGCTCCAGCCGACCGCCATCGAGCCCGAGGCCGTGGCCGACGCGCTCCTGAAGGGCATCGAGGAGGACCGCTTCCTGATCCTGCCGCACCCCGAGGTCGCCGGGTACTACCAGGCGCGGGCCGCCGACCCCGACCGCTGGATGACGAACATGAACCACCTCCAGCAGAAGTGGGAGACCACCGAGTGACCCGCTACACCGACCGGCCCTGGGTCGCGCTCCTCAATGAGGCGCAGCGCGCTCCGGTGAGCCCCGCCGACACCCTCGTGCACGCCCTCGCCGACACGGTCGCGCAGAGCCCGGACCGCACCGCGCTCGCCTACTTCGACGGGCGGCTGAGCTACCGCGAGGTCGACGAGCTGAGCGACTCCGTCGCCGGGCACCTCGCCGACCGCGGTCTGCGGCGGGGCGACCGGGTGGCGATCATGCTCCAGAACTCCCCGCACTTCGTGCTCGCCCTGCTCGGCGCGTGGAAGGCCGGCGCGACGGTCGTGCCGGTCAACCCGATGTACAAGTCCGGCGAGGTCCGGCACGTCCTGCACGACGCGGAGGTGAGCGCCGTCGTCTGCTCCGACCGTGCCTGGGACGCGTATCTGCGCGAGACCGCCGCCGACTCGCCCGTACGGATCGTCCTGACGGCCTGCGAACGCGACTTCCAGACGCGCGACGACCCGCGCGTGCTGTCCTTCGAGCGGCTGGCCCCGGACGCGGGGGCCGACGACCTCGTCGCCGTCGCCCGGCAGGGGCACAAGGCGCCCGGCGACCGCGGCCTCGGCCCGTCCGACATCGCGCTGATCAGCTACACCTCGGGCACCAGCGGCACCCCCAAGGGAGCCACCAACACGCACGGCAACATCATGCACAACGCCGAACGGCAGCGGACCGGCCTCGCGCTGCCCGAGGCACCTGTGTACTTCGCGATGGCGCCGCTCTTCCACATCACCGGGATGGTCTGCCAGCTCGCCGCCTGCATGAACAGCGCGGGCACACTGGTCCTCGCGTACCGCTTCGAGGCGGGGGTCGTGCTCGACGCGTTCGCCGAGCACCGGCCGCTCTACACGGTCGGCCCCTCGACCGCCTTCATGGCGCTGGCCGCCCACCCGGCGGTCACGCCGGACCACTTCTCCTCCTTCCGGAACATCTCCTCCGGCGGTGCCCCGCTGCCGCCCGCGCTCGTCGAGAAGTTCCGGGCCGGCTTCGGGCCGTACATCCGCAACGGCTACGGGCTCACCGAGTGCACCGCGCCGTGCGCCTCCGTGCCGCCGGGCCTGGAGGCACCGGTGGACCCGGTCTCCGGGACGCTGGCCGTGGGCGTGCCGGGCCCGGACTCGGTCGTCCGCATCGTCGACGACTCGGGCGAGGAGGTCCCCTTCGGACAGCAGGGCGAGATCCTCGTCAGCGGTCCGCAGGTGGTGCCCGGCTACTGGCGTCGTCCCGAAGCCACCGCCGAGACGTTCCCGGACGGCGAGCTGCACACCGGCGACATCGGCTTCATGGACGAGAGCGGCTGGCTCTACGTGGTCGACCGCAAGAAGGACATGATCAACGCGTCCGGCTTCAAGGTGTGGCCGCGCGAGGTCGAGGACGTCCTGTACACCCACCCGGCGGTCCGCGAGGCGGCCGTCGTGGGGATCCCCGACGGCTACCGCGGGGAGACCGTCAAGGCGTACATCAGCCTGCGTCCGGGTGCTTCCGAGGACCCCGCCGCGCTGGCCGCGTACTGCAAGGAGAGACTGGCCGCCTACAAGTATCCGAGGCAGGTGGAGATCCTGCCCGAACTGCCGAAGACGGCGAGTGGGAAGATCCTCCGTCGGGAACTGCGTTCCCGGTCCCAGGACTCCCAGTAGTCCCCAGGACAAGGTGCAGTCCCAGGGCTCCTCGCGGACGACGGTTATCGATGTGAACGCACGGAAGGCAGGTGGCGGCAGTGCCCAGGACGACGGACGGTGACGGTACTCCCGTCCCGCAGCGGCTGCTGGCCGCCGCCACCCGGCTCTTCGCCGAGCAGGGCTACGACCGCACCTCGGTGCAGGAGATCGTCGAGGCGGCGGGTGTCACCAAGGGGGCGCTCTACCACTACTTCGGCTCCAAGGACGACCTGCTGCACGAGGTCTACGCGCGCGTGCTGCGCATCCAGCAGGAGCGGCTGGACGCGTTCGCGGACGCCGACGCGCCGGTGGAGGAGCGGCTGCGGGGCGCGGCGGCCGACGTGGTCGTCACGACGATCGACAACCTCGACGACGCCTCGATCTTCTTCCGGTCGATGCACCACCTCGGCCCCGAGAAGCTCAAGCAGGTGCGGTCCGAGCGGCGCCGCTACCACGAGCGCTTCCGCGCCCTGATCGAGGAGGGCCAGAAGCAGGGCGTCTTCTCCACGGCCACCCCGGCCGACCTGGTCGTCGACTACCACTTCGGCTCCGTCCACCACCTGTCGACCTGGTACCGGCCCGACGGCCCGCTCGCCCCCCAACAGGTCGCCGACCACCTGGCGGACCTGCTGCTGCGCGCACTGCGCCCGTAGCGGACCGCAGCACGGACGGCCGGCGGAGCACCCGGTACCGACGGCCGACGGAGCACCGACGACAGACCGAGCGCGGACAGCGCCGCGGCCCCACCGGACGGTGGGGCCGCGGCGCTGTGGTCACACAGCTGCGATCAGACGTACTTCTTGATCTCCCGGTGCGCCAGCGAGCGCTGGTGGACCTCGTCCGGTCCGTCGGCGAGCTTCAGGGTCCGTGCGGCGGCCCAGAGTTCGGCCAGCGGGAAGTCCTGGCTCACACCGCCCGCGCCGTGCAGCTGGACGGCCTTGTCGAGGATGTCGACGACGGTGCGCGGAGTGGCGATCTTGATGGCCTGGATCTCCGTGTGGGCGCCCTTGTTGCCGACCGTGTCCATCATCCAGGCCGTCTTCAGGACGAGCAGACGCAGCTGCTCGACGGCGACCCGCGCGTCGGCGATCCAGTTCTGGACCACGCCCTGCTGGGCCAGCGGCTTGCCGAACGCCGTACGGGACACCGCCCGCCGGCACATCAGCTCGATGGCGCGCTCGGCCATGCCGATCAACCGCATGCAGTGGTGGATCCGGCCCGGACCGAGCCGCGCCTGCGCGATGGCGAAACCGCCGCCCTCCTCGCCGACCAGGTTGCCCACCGGGACCCGGACGTGATCGAAGACGACCTCCGCGTGCCCGCCGTGGGAGTGGTCCTCGTAGCCGTACACCTGCATGGCACGCTGGACGACGAGGCCCGGTGCGTCGCGCGGGACCAGGATCATCGACTGCTGACGGCGGATGTCGGCGCCGTCCGGGTCCGTCTTGCCCATCACGATGAAGATCTTGCAGTCGGGGTTCATCGCCCCGGAGATGTACCACTTGCGGCCGGTGATGACGTACGAGTCGCCGTCGCGCTCGATGAGCGTGGTGATGTTCGTCGCGTCGGAGGAGGCCACCTCGGGCTCCGTCATCGCGAACGCGGAGCGGATCTCACCGGCGAGCAGCGGCTCCAGCCACTGCTTCTTCTGCTGCTCGTCGCCGAACTGGGTGAGCACCTCCATGTTGCCGGTGTCCGGAGCGGCGCAGTTCAGCGCGGTGGGCGCCAAGTGCGGGCTGCGACCGGTGATTTCGGCGAGCGGGGCGTACTGGAGATTGGTCAGCCCGGCACCGTACTCGGAGTCCGGCAGGAAGAGGTTCCACAGCCCCTGCCTGCGGGCCTCGGCCTTCAACTCCCCGACCACGGCGGGCGTGTCCCACGGCGAGGCAAGCAGAGCGCGCTGCTCCTCCGCGACGGCCTCCGCCGGATAGACGTACTCGTCCATGAAGGTGAGCAGCTTCTGGCGCAGCTCTTCGGTGCGCGCGTCGAATCCGAAGTCCATGGCGGATCAGCCTTCCTGAAGGGTGGTCAGGCCGTGCTCGATGAAGACGGGCGTCAGCTCGCCGATGCGGTCGAAGCCCGCGCCGACGGTCTGGCCCTTCGTGTAGCGGTAGTGGATGCCCTCCAGGATCACGGCGAGCTTGAACCACGCGAACGCCGTGTACCAGGAGACGGCGGACACGTCGCGCCCCGAGCGCGCGGCGTACCGCTCGACGATCTCGGCCGCCTCCGGATGCCCGGCGGCCGAAGCGGTCGTACTGATGGGGGAGTTGGGCAGGTCCAGGGGCGTGCTGTACATGACGAGCAGCCCCAGGTCGGTGAGCGGATCGCCGAGCGTGGACATCTCCCAGTCCAGGATCGCCCTGATCCGGTCGTCGGGCCCGATCAGTACGTTGTCGAGCCGGTAGTCGCCGTGGACGACGGTGGGTGCGGGGGAGCCCGGCAGTTCGCGTCCCAGTGCGGCGTGCAGCTCGTCGATCCCGGCGAGCTCACGGTTCCGGGACGCGTCCAGCTGCTTGCCCCAGCGGCGCAGTTGCCGGTCCAGGAAGCCCTCGGGGCGGCCGAAGTCGGCGAGCCCCACCTCGGCGGGGTCGACCGAGTGCAGTTCCACCAGGGTGTCCACCAGGCCGAGCACCGCGTCGCGGGTGCGCTGCGGGCCGAGCGGGGCGAGCTGGCCGGCGGTGCGGAAGGGCGTGCCCTCCACGAACTCCATGACGTAGAACGGGGCGCCGAGCACCGAGTCGTCCTCGCACAGCAGCACGGGGTTCGGGACCGGCACGGCCGTCGGATGCAGCGCGCTGATCACCCGGTGCTCACGCTTCATGTCGTGCGCCGTGGCCAGCACATGGCCGAGCGGAGGCCGCCGTACGACCCACCGGGCGGTTCCGTCGGAGACCGCGTAGGTGAGGTTCGACCGTCCGCCTTCGATCAGCCGGCCGGTCAGCGGGCCGCTGACCAGTCCGGGCCGCTCACGGTCGAGCAGGCCGCGCAACCGGTCGAGATCGAGACCTGGCGGGTGGTCCGGGCTCATCATTGCTCCTCAGCACACGGGAACGGGACGTGACCATGATGCCGACCAGTCGGTATGTCGTCCAGCGGCTGCGCGAAACGTGATCGGCGTCTCCCCCGGAGCGCGCGAGCCCGGGGGAGACGCCGATCACCGCCGATGGGTCAGTGGTCGTCCCAGTGGCCGCCGTGTTCGGCGTGCCGGTGGCCGTCGTGCAGGTAGTCGAGATGGTCGCCGTGCGCCACGGCTGGGTGCCCGCAGCCCTCGCCGTGCTGATGGTCGTGCCGGTCGTGCGCCGTATGGCCGCTCGGCTCGCACTCGTCCCAGTGCCCCGCGTGCTCGCGGTGCAGATGCCCGTCGTGCGCGTAGTCGACGTGGTCCCCGTGCCGCACCTCGGGGTGCCCGCAGTTCGGACCGTGGACGTGCTGGTGGGTGGGGTGCTCCTGGTGAAGGGTGGTCATCGTGCTCACCTTCGGCTGTGACGTGAAGTGGGACGTGAAGGGCGTCGTCCGCGTGACGCGGGGGCGGAGCGACGATCCAGGCTAGCGCCACAAAGTGTCCCTATTCCGGCCATTTCGGGCCGCGTGGCGCCCGAGTGGCCCCGGGGCGTGCCCTAGAACACCAACGCCACCGCGCACAGGGCCAACGCCATCGCGCACAGGGTCGCCGCCGTCGCGTGCCGGGGAGCGAGAGCGGCCGGGCCGGCCGGGCCCGCGGTCGCCAGCGTCCGGATGCGGCGGTGGGCGAGGGCGAGGAAGGCCAGCCAGAGAACGCAGCAGAACGCGCACGCCACGATCCCGGCCGGGCCGCCGTCGTGCAGGGCCGCCTTCACGGCGAGCACGGCGACGACGGTGCTGGAGAGGGTCGTACGGCGCCAGGCCAGCCGCGTACGTTCCGGCTGCAGGCCCGGGTCGCGTTCCTCCCGGGCGGGCGTCGTCATCCCGCCCAGCCGGCGAGGACGACGACGACCATCGCGACCGCGACGACCGCGACGACGATGCTCAGCACCGCCGGGAACCGCGACACCGGCAGGTCCTCACCGCGGCGCATTGCGAGCTCGCAGCGCACCCAGTGGTTGACGGCCCGCAGCGAGCAGAGCACGCCCGCCGCCAGCAGGGCCAGGGCGAGGCCGGCCCGCCAGGCCCAGCGCAGGTCCGGCAGGAACTGGTCCACGGCGAAACCCCCGCCGATGAGCGCGAGCGCGGTGCGCAGCCAGGCCAGAAAGGTCCGCTCATTGGCCAGGGAGAACCGGTAGTCCGGGGTTCCGCCCTCCTCCCGGATCTCCTGGGGCGCGAACCACAACCGGACATTGCGCACGAGTTCGATCACGTCCAGGACCCTACCGGCGGGCCTGGCGCGGGACGCTGCCGGAGCCGCCCGTCACCGTCGGGCGCTCAGTCCATCGCCCGGTAGTCCCTGAGCCGCTCGTGGGCCGCGAGCCCGTCCGGCACCCACGTCCACTCCGTCAGTCGGCGCTCCACCTCGTCCTCGGTGAGGAAGTCGTGCCAGGCGACCTCCTCCACCTGAGGGTTCACCGGAAGCTCGCACAGGACCTCGTACACGGCCGACCACCAGGTCGCCCCGGCCCCGTCGTCGTACAGGAATCTGAAAAGGGGGGTCGGCCGGGGGAGCCCGGAGACGCCGAGTTCCTCCTCGGCCTCGCGGAGCGCCGCGTCGTCGTACGACTCGCCCGCGCCGACGACTCCGCCGACGAACATGTCGTACAGGGAGGGGAAGACCAGCTTGGTGGGGGTGCGCCGGTGGACGAAGACCCGGCCCGTGGCGTCCCGGGCCTGGATGAACACGCAGCGGTGGCGCAGCCCGCGCGCGTACGCCTCCCCGCGCGGGGACTGCCCGACGACCTGGTCGTTCTCGTCCACGATGTCGAGGATCTCGTCAGCGGCACTCATGGAACCATCCAAGCAGCTCGCGGGAGCGCCTGGGTGGAGCCCGGAGCCGTCTGCGCGGAGTTGTCGGCTTGGAGCCTCAGTGCGGCTGGAGATCCCGCGAGCGCTCCGGCTCCGCGGTGCCCGAGGGCATCGCCGGGTGCATCCCCAGCAGGACGATCCCCACCACGACGCCCGCGAGCCCGGCGGCCTGCCAGGCGAGGGCTCCGGGGTCGGTGCGGAGCTGGTCCCCGAGGAAGCCCACCCCGCAGGCGATGCCGGCCAGCGGCTGGGCGGCGGTGAGGGCGGGCAGCGACATCCGCAGCGGTGCGGTCTCGAAGGCGCTCTGGACCAGGATCAGCCCGGTCACGCCGAGGACGACCACCGCGTAGGGCTGCCAGCCGGTGAGCAGCTCGCTCCAGCCGCCGTCACCGAAGCGCTGACCGCTGACCCGGGTGAGCGCGTCCTGGAGGCCGTACAGCAGCCCGGCGGCCGTGGCGAGGAGCACCGGCCCGGCGCTCAGCCGGGAGCGTTTCGCGTACGTGGTGAGCAGCAGGGCGGTCCCGACCACGATCCCGATGATCAGCCAGTGCCGCAGCGGGTCGTCGACGGCCTCGCCGCCCTGGGGCTGACCGGCCACGATGAACGCCGAGACGCCGCCCGCGAGCAGCAGGAGCCCGGCCCAGCCCTGTCGGCCCAGCGGCTGTTTGGTCTGGTGGCGGGAGAGCGCGAGCGCGAAGAGCAGGTTGGTCGCGAGGAGCGGTTCCACCAGTGTGACCTCGCCCTTGCCGAGCGCGATCGCGCCGAGCACCATGCCGCACACCATGAGCCCGATGCCGCCCAGCCAGCGCGGGACCCGGATGAGGTCGAGCAGCAGGCGGACGGAGAGGAAGTCGCTCAGCGGGGCGTGCGAGGCCGCGTTCTGCTGGAGCACGAAGCCGAAGCCCAGGCAGCAGGCCGCACTCACGGCGAGGACGAGAACCAGTACCGACACGCTGGGTACCTCGAAACATCGGGAGTCGGGGCCACGGTTGCGATTGCCGCCGACTGTAGTGCCATGGGCCGGGGGCCTGCCCCCGGGACTACCAGGAACCAGGCAGTTGACTCGGTCACCTTTCTTGCCGAAGGATCTGACCGATCAGTAACAAGTGCTGGTCGCCCGTACGGTCGACCACCACCTACCACCAATGTCTCACCAACCAGCGATGTTGCCGATCGGGTCGTGACAAACGTCATCAAGTCGTCCCCGTGACGCCGACCCGATCCGACCAGTCGGAATGTCGAGAGGACGGGCCCATGGCCTACGACGCAGATGTGATCGTCATCGGAGCAGGCCTTGCGGGGCTCGCGGCGACCGCGGAACTCGTCGACGCGGGCCGCAAGGTGATCCTCCTCGACCAGGAGCCCGAGCAGTCGATCGGCGGCCAGGCCCACTGGTCCTTCGGCGGGCTCTTCTTCGTCGACTCGCCCGAGCAGCGCCGCATGCGGATCAAGGACAGTCACGCGCTCGCCCTCCAGGACTGGATGGGCACGGCCGCCTTCGACCGGCCCGAGGACCACTGGCCGCGCCAGTGGGCCGAGGCGTACGTCGACTTCGCGGCCGGCGAGAAGCGGCCCTGGCTGCACGGTCAGGGGGTGCGCTTCTTCCCGGTGGTGGGCTGGGCCGAGCGCGGCGGCTACGACGCCAACGGGCACGGGAACTCCGTGCCGCGCTTCCACATCACCTGGGGGACCGGGCCCGGCCTCGTCGCGCCCTTCGAGCGACGGGTACGGGAGGGAGTCGCCCGTGGTCTGGTCGAGCTGCGGTTCCGCCACCGGGTCACCGGTCTGTCCCGCAGCGCCGGCTCCGTCGACACCGTCACCGGAGAGATCCTGGAGCCGTCCGGCATCGAGCGCGGCCAGGCCAGCAGCCGCACGGTCACCGGCACCTTCGAACTCACGGCCCAGGCCGTGATCGTCACCTCCGGCGGCATAGGCGGCAATCACGACCTCGTCCGCGCCAACTGGCCCGAGCGGCTGGGCACGCCGCCCGAGCGGATGATCTCCGGTGTCCCCGCCCACGTCGACGGCGCCATGCTCGGGATCGCCGAGGGGGCCGGCGCCCGGCTCATCAACCGCGACCGCATGTGGCACTACACCGAGGGCATCCAGAACTGGAACCCCATCTGGGAGAAGCACGGCATCCGCATCCTGCCGGGCCCCTCCTCCCTCTGGCTGGACGCGCGCGGCAACCGGCTGCCGGTACCGCTCTTCCCGGGCTTCGACACGCTCGGCACCCTCGAACACATCATGCGGACCGGCTACGACTACACCTGGTTCGTGCTCGACCAGAAGATCATCGGCAAGGAGTTCGCGCTCTCCGGTTCGGAGCAGAACCCCGATCTGACCGGCAAGTCCATCCGGGACGTCATCGGGCGGGCCCGCGCCGATGTGCCCGCTCCGGTCAAGGCGTTCATGGACAACGGCGCCGACTTCGTCGTCGAGAAGGACCTCGGTGCGCTGGTGCGCGGTATGAACGCACTCACCGAGAAGCCGCTCATCGACGAGGAGGCGCTGCGCCGGGAGATCGTCGCGCGGGACCGGGAGATCGCCAACCCCTTCACCAAGGACCTCCAGATCATGTCGATCCGCGGGGCCCGCAAGTACCTCGGCGACAAGCTGATCCGCACCGCGACCCCGCACCGCATCCTCGACCCCAAGGCGGGCCCGCTGATCGCGGTGCGCCTCAACATCCTGACCCGCAAGACCCTCGGCGGCCTGGAGACCGACCTCTCCTCGCGTGTGCTGACCGAGGGCGGCGACCCGCTGGAGGGCGTGTACGCCGCCGGTGAGGCCGCCGGATTCGGCGGCGGCGGAGTCCATGGATACCGGTCGCTGGAAGGCACCTTCCTCGGCGGCTGCCTCTTCTCCGGCCGGACGGCCGGCCGGGCCGCGGCCAAGGCGGTGGGCTGATCGCACCCGAGGCGGCCGCCCCGGACATCGGTCCGGGGCGGCGGTTCGGCGCGTCGGGCCGAGGGCGGCCGTTCCTGATGCCGGTCCGGGGCGGCCGTTCGGCGTGCAAGGCCGGGGAATCCGTTCAAGCCATCGGCCCGGGGCGGCCGTTCGGCACGCGGGAACATGGCGGCCGGCCAAGTCGTCGGGGTGAAGCGGCCGTTCAAGTTGTAGGGACAAGATGGCCGTTCATGTCGTACGGACAAGGCGGCCGTTCAGGACGTTGTGGGGCGGCGTGTATCAACTCCACCGCATGCAGAGGCAGTTGACACGTGTAGCGACTTGGCCGGAGCTTGACTTGAACCTGTGGCTCCGGGTTTGCTGTGCGTGATCACTCTTTGACGAACCGCGCCTGTGAGGTTGAGCAGCGGTGTCACCACCCCCACCTCCTCTGGGCCGCGGTCGCAAGCGCGCGGCCCAGTCCTTCGACGCCGCCCTCGACGACGCCGAACTCGTAGCCGCGCGCACCTCGTTGAACCAGGGGCGGTGGACCGAGGTCCGCGCGCTCCTCGGCGCGACCGGCGACGACTGGGACCGCCGCGGACACCGTGTCACCGTCCTCGCGCAGGAGTCCGCGACGCTCGCCTGGGCCCGCGACTGGCAGCTCGCCGAACCGGAGTCCCCCGACGCCGCTGTACTCCTCGGCTGCGCCACCGTGGAACGCGCCCTGAACGGCAAGGAACGCCCGGAGCGCGCCCGCGACGCCTGCCACCGGGCGGCGGCCCTCGCCCCCGCCGACCCCACCCCCTGGCTCGCCCTGCTCCTCCTGGAGCGCTCGCTCGGCGCCGAGGACGACGTGGTCCGGCTCTTCGACGAGGTGCGCCACCGGCACGCCGTCCATCACCACGCGCACCATCTGATGGTCGCCCGGCTGGCCGAGCGCCGTGCCGCGGCGGGCCAGGACCCCCTGCACGAGGTGTACGACTTCGCCAACTGGGCGGCCGAACAGGCGCCCGCCGACTCACCGCTCGCGATCCTTCCGGTCGTCGCGCACGCGGAGCGCTTCCGCGTGCTCGCCGGCGCCGGGAGCGAGCCCGCCGACCCGGTCGCCTCCGGACACTGGGCCGGGCGCCGGGCCCGCCAGGTGATGAAAGCCGCCTTCGACTGGTGGCTGGAGTGGGAGCACGCCGACCATCCGCGCCGGCTCGTCGACCTCAACTTCCTTGCCCACGCCAAGATCTGCGAGGGCAGGGACGGCGAGGCGGCCGCCCTGTTCCATCGCATCGCGGAGCACGCCACCCCGGCTCCGTGGTCGTACCCGGACCGCGACGGGTACCAAGCCTTCCGCGCCGCGCGCGACAGCGTGCTCGGCGCGGGGTGAACGACCCCCGAAGACCTGACATCCGAAAGGACGACCCCGCGATGACGACGGGCAGTTCGAGCACATCGAGTACGTCGAGCACGGGAAGACCCGCCGCCGACGGCGCCGGCATCAGCACCTTCAAGGGTCAGGACCGGGCCCTGCGCGCCGGCCGGCTGGGCACGGGAGGGCTGCTGCTGTCCGTCCTCGCGGCGACCGCACCGCTCATGGTGGTGGCAGGGGTCATGCCCGCCACCTTCGCGGTGATGGGGATCGTCGGGCAGCCGCTGCTCTTCGTCATCCTCGGCATCGTCCTCGTGCTCTTCAGCATGGGGTACGCCGAGATGAGCCGGCACGTCCACAACGCGGGCGCCTTCTACGCGTACATCTCACGCGGGCTCGGCGGCACCCCGGGCGCGGCCGCGGCCGCGGTCGCCCTCGTCGCCTACAGCGCGCTCCAGGTCGGTATCTACGGACTCTTCGGCTTCGAGGTCTCCGGGCTGTTCGCCACCTACCTCGACACCGAAGTCGCCTGGTGGATACCGGCGTTGGCCGCCGTGCTCGTCGTCGGCGCGCTGGCCTGGCTGAAGATCGACGTCAACGCGTGGGTGCTCGGCGTGCTGCTGATCATCGAGGTGACGCTCGTCGTCGTCTTCGATGTCGCGGCCATCGGCGACCCCGCCAAGGAAGGCCTGTCGCTGCACGCCTTCAACCCGGACACGCTCACCGGAGCGGGCCTCGGCACCGCGCTCTGCTTCTGCATCGCGGCCTTCACCGGCTTCGAACAGGCCCCGGTGTACGCCGAGGAGACCAGCCGCCCGCACATCCTCGTGCCGCGCGTCATGTTCCTGGCGATCGGCTTCGTCGCCGTCTTCTTCGCGATCAGCTCCTGGGCGCTCACCGTCGCCACCGGACCCTCGGCGATCGTCGGGACGTCCCAGAAGCAGAGCGCCGGGCTGCTGTTCTTCCTCACCGAGTCACGGCTCGGCTCCACCTTCACGGACGTGCTCCATGTGCTGTTCGTGACCGGCATGTTCGCGGCCCTGCTGAGCTTCCACAACGTCGTCGCGCGGTACGCCTTCGCCATGGGCCGTGAGGGTCTGCTGCCCGCCGCGTTCGGCCGCACCTCCGGCGCCAGCGGCGCCCCCGGCACCGGCTCGCTCCTGCACACCGTCGTCTCCCTGGTCGTGGTCGGCGGCTTCGCCCTGGCCGACGACAAGCCGACCGGTGACCCGACCGCGCCCGTGCTCCAGCTCTTCACCTGGGGCGGCAACGTCGGAGCGCTCGGCGTCACCCTCCTGATGGCGTCCGCGTCGCTCTCGGTCATCGTGTTCTTCGTCCGCCGCGGCGCGGCCCGCGCCCAGGCCTGGCGGATCGCCACCTCCGCGATCGCGGGCATCGCCCTGCTCGTCATCGCGGTCTACACGGTCAAGGACTTCGACGTGCTGGTCGGCGCGGATCCGGACTCCACCCTGAGCGTGCTGCTGCCCGCCGTCATCGGGATCGCCCTGGTCGTCGGACTGGTCCAGGGCCTGGTGCTGCGCTCCCGCAAGCCCGAGGCACACGCCCGGATCGGCCTCGGCAACGAGGCGTTCCAGTTGGACAAGGCGGCCGAGTCCGCCTCCTGATGAGGCCCTGCCGTCCTCTCCGGGGCCCCTGTTCCCGGACAGGACGTGAGAAGAGATGACGGAACGCTGACGGGCACCCGCCACCACTGGCCTTTTGGGGGTCGCGGGTGCTCGAATCAGTGGGTGAACACTGAACGGCCCGGGGAATCGGACCCGGAGCGACCTCGATCGCGGAAACCGGAGCGGCCGGAGCCACGGGAGCCGGAGCGGCCCGAGCCCCGGGAGCCCGAGGAGCCCGAGGAGCGCGAGGAGCGCGAGGAGCGCGAGGAGCCCGGAGAGCGCGGTCGGCCGATCGGCCGACGGGTGCTGCTCGGCACCCTCGGGCTCGGCGCCCTCGGCGTACTGACCGCGCCCACGCTCCAGCGCGGGATGGAATCCTTCCTCGCCGGCGCCTCCGAGAAGGACCCCACCGGCCTCACCGGGCTGCTGCCCAACGGCGGCGGCTTCCGCTACTACTCGGTGGCCTCCTCCGTTCCCCACAAGAACGCGACGAACTACCGCCTCACCGTCGACGGCCTGGTCGACCACCCCACCAGCTACACCCTCGCCGACCTGCGCGCCCTGCCCCAGACCCGCCTGGTGCACGACGTCCAGTGCGTCACCGGCTGGCGGGTGCCCGGCACCCCCTTCGAGGGCGTACGCCTGTCCCACCTCCTCGACGCCGCCGGGGTGCACCACTCGGCCGGGGCGATCCGCTTCACCTGCTTCGACGGGACGTACACGGAGAGCCTCACCCTGCGGCAGGCCCGCCGCCCGGACGTCCTGGTGGCCCTGCGCATGCAGGACAAGCCCGTCGGCCACAATCACGGCGGCCCCGTCCGCCTCTACGTGGCCCCGATGTACTTCTACAAATCCGCCAAGTGGCTTTCCGGCATCACCGTCACCGAGGACGTCCGTCCCGGGTACTGGGAGAACCGGGGGTACGACGTCGACGCCTGGGTCGGCCGTTCGAACGGACGCGACGATGAACCCACGAGTTGACGACACCCCTGCGGTGTCCGGGCACTCCTCCCACGTACGGCGCTTCAGCCGGGCCGAGCGCTGGGTGCACCGCGTCACGGCTCTGCTGATGGGGGTGTGCGTGGCCACCGCGGCCTGCCTCTACATCCCCCAGTTCGCCGAACTGGTCGGCCGCCGCGAACTCGTCGTGCGCGTCCACGAATGGGCCGGCCTGATGCTTCCGGTACCGGTCCTGGCGGGCCTGGCCTCCCGCGCGTTCCGCCGCGACCTGGGCTTCCTGAACCGCTTCGGCCCGCACGACCGCGTGTGGCTGCGGGCGGCGCTGCGCCGCGACAAGGACCGGGAGTCCCGCCCGGCGGGCAAGTTCAACGCAGGGCAGAAGGTCTACGCCGCCTGGATCGCCGGGGCCACGCTGGTGATGGCGGGCACGGGCCTGCTGATGTGGTTCACCCACCTCACCCCGCTGATGTGGCGCACCTCGGCGACCTTCGTCCACGACTGGCTGGCCCTCACCGTCGGTATCGTCCTCGCGGGCCACATCGGCATGGCACTGGGCGACCCGGAGGCCCGGCGGGGCCTGCGTACGGGATCGGTGAGCCGGCAGTGGGCCGACCGTGAACATCCGCTGTGGCGGCCGTGAGCAGGTGCCGACGACGACGATCGGGCCGTGGGGAGAGCAGAGTTCGGCTCTCCCCACGGCCCGACCGCGCCGGACAGTCCCTGGATCCGGACAGTCCCTAGATGACGAGGGACAGCAGCAGCACCAGGCCTCCGGCCACCACCGAGATGATCGTCTCCATCACGGACCAGGTCTTGACGGTCTGGCCGACGCTCAGGCCGAAGTACTCCTTCACCAGCCAGAAGCCGGCGTCGTTGACATGGCTGAAGAAGAGCGAGCCCGCGCCGATCGCGAGGACGAGCAGGGAGGTGTGGGCGGTCGACATGTCGGCCGCGAGGGGCGCGACCAGGCCGGCCGCCGAGATGGTGGCGACGGTCGCCGAACCGGTCGCGAGACGGATCGCCACCGCGATCAGCCAGGCCAGCAGCAGCGCGGGGATCGACCAGTCCTCGGAGATCTCCAGGATCATCCGACCCACACCGGAGTCGATCAGCGTCTGCTTGAAGCCGCCGCCCGCGCCCACGATCAGCAGGATGCCGGCGATGGGCGCGAGGGACTTCTCGACGGTCGTCGAGATGCGGTCCTTGGTGAAGCCGGCCGCCCGGCCCAGGGTGAACATGCCCACGATCACGGCCGAGAGCAGGGCGATCAGGGGCGCTCCGACGACGTCGAAGACGCGCTGTGTCATGTCCGTCGGGTCGTCGACGACGATGTCCACCAGCGCCTTGGCCAGCATCAGCACCACCGGCAGCAGCATGGTGGCGAGGGTCGCGCCGAAGCCGGGGCGCTTCTCCAGGTCCTCCGAGGCACGCTGCGGGATCATGCGGTCGGGAGCCTGGACGTCCACCCAGCGGGCCGCGTACCGCGAGAACACCGGACCGGCGATGATCACCGTCGGAACGGCGATCAGGACACCGAGGGCGAGGGTGATGCCGAGGTTCGCGTGGACCGCGTCGATCGCGACCAGCGGGCCGGGGTGCGGCGGAATCAGACCGTGCATCACCGACAGGCCCGCGAGCGCCGGGATGCCGATGCGCATCAGCGAGTAGTTGCCGCGCTTGGCGACCATCAGGACCACCGGGATCAGCAGCACGATGCCGACCTCGAAGAACAGCGGCAGACCGATCAGCGAGGCGATCAGCACCATCGCCCACGGCATGGCGCGCCCGCCCGCCTTGGCGAGGATCGTGTCGACGATCTGGTCGGCGCCGCCCGAGTCGGCGAGCAGTTTGCCGAGGATCGCGCCGAGGGCGATCAGGACACCCACGCCGGCGACGGTCGAGCCGAGTCCGGTGGTGAAGCTGACGATGACCTTGTCGAGCGGGGCACCGGCGAACGCCCCGAGGGCCAGCGAGCCGATGGTCAGGGCCAGGAAGGGGTGCAGCTTGAACTTGGTGATGAGCAGGACGATGACGGCGATGCCCGCCAGTACGGCTATGCCCAGTTGAGCGTGGCCCGCCGAAGTGATCGGTTCGACGGTGTCCGCTGCCAGCATCTCGACACTGAGTCTGGTCACGGTGGTTCCCTTGCTTGAGAAACGGACGCGGGGAAGGTGGTGCGCGAAGAAAGGGCCTTCCGGACGGAAGGCGGAGGTGGAGAAGGCGCCCGCCGCGCGCGGCGGGCGGTGCGGTGAAGGACAGGCGTAACCCCGAGGAGACGGGGTCACCGCGAGGGGGATGGGGTCACCGCGAGGCGACGGCTCTACCGCGTGGGGACGGCGTCACCGCCTGAGGTCGGCGTTACCGCTCGGGCGGTGCGAGACCGTCGAGCGCGGCCACGGCCCGCTCGGTGATCTCGTTGGGGCCGCCGGACACATCCACCAGGACCCCCGCCTCGTCCGCCGCCAGCGGCTGGAGCGTGGCGAACTGCGAGTCCAGGAGTGCCGTGGGCATGAAGTGCCCCTTGCGGTGCGACATCCGGTCCTCGATGAGCTCGCGGTCGCCGGTGAGATGCACGAAGACGACCCCGGGCGCCGCCGCCCGCAGCCGGTCCCGGTAACTGCGCTTCAGCGCCGAACTGCTGACCACACCGCCGAGCCCGGCCCGGTCGTGCGCCCAGCGCCCGATGGCGTCCAGCCAGGGCCACCGGTCCTCGTCGGTCAGCGGCGTCCCGGCCGTCATCTTGGCGATGTTGGCCTGCGGGTGGAAGTCGTCGCCCTCGGCGTACGGAACGCCGAGCCGGGCCGCGAGCAGCGGACCGATGGTGGTCTTTCCGGTGCCTGCGACGCCCATGACCACGACGACATGGGGGGTGGGACTGTGCTGCATCGCGCTCTCGCTGTCTTCGTCGACATCTGATGTCGACGCCACTGAAACGTATTAGGTACGATGAATTCAAGAGTATGTGACATATAAGTCTGACTTTTTGTTCTGGGCGTCTGCCTCGTACGCTGGCTCCATGACCACACGGGGCCGGGGACTGCACGGACATGTACTGGAATCCCTCGGGCCGGCGATCACGGCGGGCGATTACCCGCCGGGGAGCGTGCTGCGCACCGACGAACTCGCACAGCGCTTCGAGGTGTCCCGCTCCGTGATGCGCGAGGCGGTCCGGGTGCTCGAATCCATGTACCTGGTCGAGTCCCGCCGCCGCGTCGGCGTGACGGTCCGCCCCAAGTCCGAGTGGAACGTGTACGACCCTCAGGTCATCCGCTGGCGGCTGGCCGGCGCCGACCGCCCCCACCAGCTCCGTTCGCTCACCGTGCTGCGCTCGGCGGTCGAACCGGTCGCCGCGGGGCTGGCCGCGCGGCACGCCACCGCCGAGCAGTGCGCGGAGCTCACCGAGTGCGCGCTCGGCATGGTCGCCACCTCACGCGGGCAGCAGTTGGAGGCGTACCTCGTCCACGACGTCGCTTTCCACCGGGTGATCCTCAACGCGTCGGGGAACGAGATGTTCGCCCGCCTCGGTGACGTCGTCGCGGAGGTCCTGTCCGGCCGGACCCACCACGAGGTCATGTTCGAGGACCCCGACCCCGCCGCCGTCACCCTGCACGTCCAGGTCGCCGCCGCCGTCCGTGAGGGCGACGCGCCCCGCGCCGAGCGGCTCACCCGCGAGATCACCGTCGGCGCACTCCAGGAGCTGGACGTCCTGGCGCCCTGACGGCGCGTGCACTCCGAACGCCGGAGCACTCTGAGCGCCGGAGCAGTCTGAAGGCGAGTGCACCCTGACGGCCGGCGCCCCCTGACGGTCAGTCGAGGAACTCCCCGTCCACGTACACCCAGGCCCCGTCCACCCGCTCGAACCGGCTCCGCTCGTGCAGCGAGCCGCCCCGGTAGGAGGCCCGGAAGGTCACGGTCCCCATGCTGTGGAACGCCGAGCCCTGAACCGTGTCCAGGATCTCCAGACCGGTCCACCGCATCCCGGGGTCGAACTCCACCCGGGCCGGTCGCGTCCGCGGATGCCAGGTCCGCAGCAGGTACCCCTCGTCCTCCTTCACGAAGGCGCAGTAGCGCGACCGCATGACTGCCTCGGCGCTCGGCGCCGCGGCCTCGCCGCGATGGAAACGCCCGCAGCACCGCGCGTACGGCTCGGAGAGCCCGCAAGGACAGGAACGACTGGTCATGGGGTCATTCTCCCCGGACCCGGGCGGAGTCCGCGTTCGTGGGCGGATAGGTGGGCCGGGCCGGCAGCTGCGGGGCTGGCAGCTGCGGGGCGGGCTGCGGCGGGGCCTGTGCCGGCAGCGGCGGCAGCGCCGTCTCGTACAGCCACGCCCGGAAGAGGTCGTCCAGGGACTCGGCCGCGTAGCGCGAGACGTGCGCGGCGAAGACGGACGTGGTGACCACACCGCCCCGGTGCAGGGTCGCCCAGCCGCGCAGCATGCGGAAGAAGGCCTCGTCGCCCATCGCACAGCGGATCGCGTGCACCGTGAGCCCGCCGCGCTCGTAGAGCCGGTCGTCGAACATCAGCTTGCGGCCCGGGTCGGACAGCAGCAGGTCCTGTGGCAGCGCGGACAGCTTCCGGTGCGCGGCGGCGGCCAGCTGACGCGCCGGGCGCCCGCCCGAGCGCTCCGACCACAGCCACTCGGCGTACTTCGCGAGCCCCTCGTTCAGCCAGATGTGCCGCCAGTCCGCGATGGACACGCTGTTGCCGAACCACTGGTGCGCCAGCTCGTGCGCGATCAGCCGCTCCGAACCCCGTGCCCCGTCCACATGGTTGGCCCCGAACAGCGAAAGACCCTGCGCCTCGACCGGGACATCGAGCTCCTCCTCGGTCACCACCACCGCGTACTCGCCGAACGGATACGGCCCGAAGAGGCCCTCGAACAGCTCCATCATCGCGGGCTGGCGCGCGAAGTCCCGGGAGAACTCCGGGAGCAGCTGCGCGGGCAGATGCCCGGACTGCGGTACGCCCCCGAGGCCCGGGTCGCCGAGCAGCACCGTCTGGTACTTGCCGATCGACAGACCCACCAGGTAGCTGGAGGTCGGCGCCGACTGCTCGTACACCCAGGTGGTCGTCGACGCCTTCGTCGTCCGCGTCAGCAGACGTCCGCCCGCCACCACCGTGTAGGAGGAGGGCGTGGTGATCGAGATCTGGTACGCGGCCTTGTCGGCCGGCCGGTCGTTGCACGGGTACCAGGACGGCGAGCCGATCGGCTGGCTCGCCACCAGCGCACCGTCCTCCAGCTCCTCCCAGCCGAGCCCGCCCCAGGGGCTGCTGACCGGCTTGGGGTTGCCCGACCAGTGCACCTCGACGGTGAAGGCGGCGCCGGCCCGTATCGGCTTCGGCGGACGGACCCGCAGCCTGCCGCCCCGATGCGTGTAGTGCGGCGCCTTGCCGTCGACGCGGACCCGTCCGATCCGGAAGTCCGCCAGGTTGAGCTGGAACTCGGTCAGCGCGGAACGGCCCGCTATGGCGTTGAGCCGCGCGGTGCCGGAGAGCCGGTTCGGGCCGGGTCGGTAGTCCAGCGCGAGCTCGTAGCGGTGCACCCGGTAACGGGGATCTCCGTTGGCCGGGAAATAGGGGTCCGATCCCGCTGTCTGCTGAACGCTCACCGCTGCGACTGCTCCCTGCCCTGTGCTCGACGTACCGCTGTACCGCCCTTCGTATCCGATGCAGGTCACGTCTTCTACGAACGCCAGGCCTCGATCGGATTGCCCAGCCAGCGGGTGTCGTCGGGAACGGACTCCGCCGCCATCACGAGCGACGCGGGACCCAGGGTGGAGCGGGCCCCGACGATGCTGCCGGGCAGGACGATTCCGCCCGGGCCCAGGGTGGCGCCCTCACGGAGGACCACAGTATCCGTCCGCAAGATCCGGTCGTGGAAGAGGTGGGTCTGCAGGACACAGCCCCGGTTGACCGTGGCCGCGTCCCCGAGCGTCACGAGGTCCGTCTCGGGCAGCCAGTAACTCTCGACCCACGTGCCCCTGCCGATCCGCGCGCCCAGTCCGCGCAGCCACGCGGTCATCAGCGGCGTACCGGGTACGGATCCGGCCAGCCACGGCACGGCGACGACCTCCACGAAGGTGTCGGCAAGCTCGTTGCGCCACACGAAACCGCTCCACAGCGGGTGCTCACCGGCACGGTGCCGGCCGACCAGCAGCCACTTCGCCGCGATGGAGACCAGGCAGGCGAGCACACCCACGGCGAGCAGCACGGCCCCCGAGAACGCCCACGCCCACGGTCCCAGCGCACACAGCGCGGCGACCGTCAGCACGGCCAGCGCCGCCGAGCAGAACACCGGCACGAGCCGGCACAGCTCCACCAGACCGCGGGCCCACAGCAGCCGGGCCGACGGGTCGTAGGTACGGCTCTGATCGCCGCCCTGCGCCGCACGCGGCAGCTTCATCGGCGGCAGCCCCAGATACGAGCTGCCCTTCTTCGCCTTCTTCGGCGTCGCCGACAGCACACCGACCAGACCGCCGTCCGGCACACTGCGGCCCGGAGCGGTCATCCCGGAGTTGCCGAGGAACGCCCGGCGGCCGATCTCGGCCCGCCCGATGCGCATCCAGCCGCCCCCGAGCTCGTACGGCGCGGTCAGTGTGTCGTCGGCGAGGAACGCGCCCTCGCCGACCGTCGTCAGACTCGGCAGCGCGAGAACGGTCGACACCTCGGCGCCCCGGCCGATCCGCATGCCCAGCAGCCGCAGCCACACCGGTGTGATCAGCCCGGCGTACAGCGGGAACAGCGTCTCCCGGGAGCGGTCCATCAGCTGGGTGACCGTCCAGGCCTGCCAGCCGATCCGGCTGTGCGTCGGATGCGTGCCCTCGTGCAGCCCGAGGCTCAGCAGCCGTACGGACACCAGGAGCAGCAGCGCGTACGCGAGACCGAAGGCGAGCGTCGCCGGCACCAGGGCGAGCGCGGCACCGCGCAGCGCCTCACCGAGCCCCGCGTCCGCGCTCACGAACACCCGGGCCACGAGCAGCGCGGCGACGGCGGCCAGCATCGGCAGCGCGCTCAGCGCGAACCCGGTCGCGCCGTACATCGCCCGCCAGTACGTGCCGCGCTGCGGCCGGTCCTTGGGCCACGCGCGCTTGGCCTTGCCGAGCTTGACCGCGGGCGCGCCGGCCCAGCGCTGCCCGGTCGGAATCTGCCCGGCCACGGCGGAACCCGGGGCCACCTCGGCGCGCTTGCCGACCCGGGCCCCCGGGAACAGGATGCTGCGCGTTCCGACCACGGCTCCGGCTCCCACCTTCACGGTGCCGATCTCCAGCCGGTCACCGTCCAGCCAGTACCCCGACAGGTCCACCTCGGACTCGACGGCGGCACCCCGGCCCAGCTTCAGCATGCCGGTCACCGGCGGGAGCGAGTGCAGATCCACGTCCTGGCCGATCCTGGCGCCCAGGGCACGGCCGTACCGCTCCAGCCAGGACCCGGTCAGCGAGGTCGCGCCACTGAACCCGGCGAGCCGTTCGGCCGTCCAGAGCCGCAGATGGACGCCCCCGCCCCGCCGGTAGCGGCCGGGCTTCACCCCGCGCAGCAGCAGCCGCGCACCGCCCGCGGCGATCGCGAGCCGCCCCGGCGGGCTGAAGAGGACGAGCACACCGGTGCCCACCAGCCACCACGAGGTGTCCGGCGCCCACGGATACGGACCGAACCAGTGCAGTACGTTGCCGAGCGCGGCCAGCGCCACGGTCCAGCGCAGCCCGAGCAGGCTGAACAGCGGGATCAGCGCGAGCAGCTGGATCAGCTTGGCGCGCAGCGGGACCGGCGTCACGGTCCGCTCGGCGCCGTCGTCCTGGCGGGACTTCTCCAGATGCCGGGCGAGCTTGCGCAGCACGGGCTGCTGATAGATGTCGAGCACGGCGGCGCTCGGGTAGCGGGCGCGCAGCTTCGTGGTGAGCTGGGCGGCCGCGAGGCTGCTGCCGCCGATCGCGAAGAAGTCGTCGAGGGCGCCCCCGACGGGGATGCCCAGCACGTCGCTCCACTGCTCGGCGAGCCAGGCCTCGGTGCCGTAGAGCTGCTCCTTGGCGCCGCCGGTCTCCAGGCCCTCCAGCGGCCAGGGCAGCGCGCCCCGGTCGACCTTGCCGGACGTCCGGGTCGGCAGGTCCTCGACCGGGGCGATCAGCGGCACCAGGGCGGCGGGCAGTTCGGCGCGCAGTTTCTCGACGGCGGCAGCCTGGTCCCAGCCGTCCTGGGTGACCACATAGCCGACGAGGAGCTGATTGCCGCCGCGCGCGGTGCGTACGGCGGCGGCGGCGCCCGCGACACCGGGCAGCGCCTGGAGTGCCGCGTCCACCTCACCGAGCTCGATCCGGCGTCCGCCGAGCTTGATCTGTTCGTCGGCCCGTCCGAGGAAGATCAGCCCCTCGGGTTCGGCCTTGACCAGGTCACCGCTGCGGTACGCCCGCTCCCAGCCCAGCGAGGCGAGCGGCGCGTACTTCTCGGCGTCCTTCTCGGCGTCGAGGTAGCGGGCGAGCCCGACCCCGCCGATCACCAGCTGGCCGGTGCCGCCCATCGGCACCAGCTCGCCGGCCTCGTCGACGACGGCCAGCTCCCAGCCGTTCAGCGGCAGCCCGATACGGATGGGCTCGTCGCCGGTCAGCAGCGAGGCGCAGGCCACGACGGTCGCCTCGGTCGGCCCGTACGTGTTCCAGACCTCCCGGCCCTCGGTCACCAGGCGCTGCGTCAGCTCGGGAGGGCAGGCCTCGCCGCCGAAGATCAGCAGCCGGACGTCGTTGAGGGTCTCCGGCTCCCACAGGGCGGCGAGCGTGGGCACGGTGGAGACGACGGAGATGTCCTGCTCCGCCAGCCAGGGCCCGAGATCGGCGCCGCTGCGCACCTGGGAGCGCGGCACGGGCACCAGACAGGCCCCGTACCGCCACGCGAGCCACATCTCCTCGCAGGAGGCGTCGAAGGCGACGGAGAGGCCCGCCATGACCCGGTCGCCGGGGCCGATCGGCTCCTCGGTCAGGAAGAGGTCGGCCTCCGCGTCGACGAAGGCGGCGGCGCTTCGGTGGCTCACGGCCACACCCTTGGGCTTGCCGGTGGAACCCGAGGTGAAGATGATCCACGCGTCGTGCTCGACGCCGGGCCGCCCGGCGGGTACCTCGGAGCGGCCGGTGACGGTCAGTTCCTGCGCGGCGCCGACGACCGCGCGCACCCCCGCCTCGCCGAAGACCAGCTCGGCCCGCTCGTCGGGGTCCTCGGCGTCCACCGGAACATAGGAGGCACCGGCCGCGAGGACACCGAGGATCGCCACGTACAGCTCGTTCGTGCCGGACGGGACCCGCACGCCGACCCGGTCCCCGAGACCGACCCCGGCCTCCGCGAGCCGCCACCGCATGGCCTCGACCTCGGCGGCCAGGGCGCGGTAGGTGAGGGCACGCCGGCCGTCGTCGAGAGCGGGCTCGTCGGGGTACGCCCGTACGGAGGCGTCGAAGATGTCGACGAGCGTGCGCGGCGAGGCGGCCGAGGAGGCGGAGAAGCGCGCCTGGTCACCGAACTCCGCACGCACCTCGTCGTCGGACAACGCGAGTGCGGGGCCTTGCTGGAGGGCTGCCATCGGGTCCTCACGTGTTGTTCCCGGAGACTCCGGGGAGCCGGTGGGCCCGCAGGTACGCCTGGGGATATTCCGGTCCAGCTCCGAACAAGCCTGCAATTTTAGTACGACGCTAGCCTCGGACCTGGAAATCAGCGATGCGAGGCACTCCGCACGGGTCGTCCGAACCTTCGTAGCAGCGCTGTGACGTGGGGATATGTCAGCGTGACGAGATCTGCCCCACATCTTTCCGTGACACCCCGAACACGACGAGCGAGGGCCCCGGCCTGATGACCGGGGCCCTCGCTGTGCCAGGAACGCAGAAGACCCCACACGAAGTGGGGTCTCAGCTGGTGTCCGAGGGGGGACTTGAACCCCCACGCCCGATAAAGGGCACTAGCACCTCAAGCTAGCGCGTCTGCCATTCCGCCACCCGGACAAGGTGTTTGTCGCGCGGGTTTCCCTCGCGGCGACAGAGGAAACATTACCAGGCTTTCGAGGGCCCCCGATCACCCCCTGTCGCCGCGTGAACTGCGTGTGACGGGCCGGGTCCTGCCTTGGGGAGGGGAGGGGATCGGGGAGAGGATGTGGGGGACCACCAGCGGCGACAGCGGGAGGAAGCAGCGTGAGCGAGAGCGGCACGACCAGGAACGTCACGGGCGAGGACGAGGTCGTGGACCTCTGTCGTGAGCTGATCCGGATCGACACCAGCAACTACGGGGACCACTCGGGCCCGGGGGAGCGCAAGGCCGCGGAGTACGTCGCCGAGAAGCTCGCCGAGGTCGGCCTCGAGCCGCGCATCTTCGAATCCCACAAGGGGCGCGCGTCCACGGTGGCCCGCATCGAGGGCGAGGACCCCTCGCGGCCCGCGCTGCTCATCCACGGCCACACCGATGTCGTACCGGCCAACGCGGTGGACTGGACCCACCACCCCTTCTCCGGCGAGATCGCCGACGGGATGGTGTGGGGCCGCGGCGCGGTCGACATGAAGGACATGGACGCCATGACGCTGGCGGTCGTACGGGAGCGGATGCGCACCGGCCGCAAGCCCCCGCGCGACATCGTCCTCGCCTTCCTCGCCGACGAGGAGGCGGGCGGCACCTGGGGCGCCCGGCATCTGGTCGACAAGCACCCGGACCTCTTCGAGGGCGTCACGGAGGCGATCGGCGAGGTCGGCGGCTTCTCCTTCACGGTGAACGAGAAGCTGCGGCTGTACCTCGTCGAGACCGCGCAGAAGGGCATGCACTGGATGAAGCTCACCGTGGACGGCACCGCCGGACACGGTTCGATGATCCACAAGGACAACGCGATCACCGAGCTGTCCGAGGCCGTCGGGCGGCTCGGCCGGCACACGTTCCCGGTGCGGGTGACGAAGACCCTGCGGCACTTCCTCGACGAGCTCGGCGACGCCCTCGGCACCGAGCTCGACCCGGAGAACATGGACGAGACGCTCGCCAAGCTCGGCGGCCTGGCCAAGCTCATCGGCGCCTCCCTCCAGAACACCGCCAACCCGACCCAGCTGGGCGCCGGTTACAAGGTCAACGTGATTCCGGGGCAGGCCACCGCGCATGTCGACGGCCGCTATCTGCCGGGCTACGAGGAGGAGTTCCTCGCCGACCTCGACCGCATTCTCGGCCCCCGTGTGAAGCGCGAGGACGTGCACGCGGACAAGGCCCTGGAGACCGGCTTCGACGGTGCCCTCGTCGACGCCATGCAGACCGCGCTCTCCGCCGAGGACCCGATCGCGCGCGCCGTGCCGTACATGCTCTCGGCCGGCACCGACGCCAAGTCCTTCGCCGACCTCGGCATCCGCTGCTTCGGGTTCGCCCCGCTGAAGCTGCCGCCGGAGCTGGACTTCGCCGGCATGTTCCACGGCGTCGACGAGCGGGTGCCGGTGGACGCGCTCCAGTTCGGCGTGCGCGTACTGGACCGTTTCATCGACGCCTCGTGACGCGTCGCCGACAGGTTGCCCGGACGCGCCGACGACGGGTTGTGGGACGTTGACGAAGGGTTGTGGGGTGTTGACGCCGACATTCGCCCGCGCGTACGGAGATCGCCCGGGACGGGTGAATGCGACCATAAGCCCATAGCCCTACTACTCCCTCCTCGTTACAGGTGTTGCGATCCGCTGCTTGGGATCGCATTTGCCTACAAGGAGGAATAATGATCAAGAAGGTCGTCGCTGCTGCGGCTGCTACTGGTGGTCTGGTTCTCGCGGGTGCGGGCCTGGCCGTCGCCGACTCGGGTGCCCAGGGTGCCGCCGTGCACTCCCCGGGCGTCCTTTCCGGCAACGTCATCCAGGTGCCTGTTCACATCCCCGTGAACGTTTGCGGCAACACGGTCTCCGTGATCGGGCTGCTGAACCCCGCCTTCGGCAACACCTGCATCAACAAGTGACGTTGTGCCTCATCCCATGCGGGGGCACCCCATGGGTCACCTCATGAGGGTCGCTTCGTGAGGGTCTGAGCTCGTCGGCCCCGGAGTGCGCACCACGCGCTCCGGGGCCGACCGGCTTTCCGCGCACACGTCTGGGTGTGCGCGTGTTCCGGATGGTCCACGTCCCAAGGACTGTTGGTCCACGTCCCAAGGACTAAGGCAGGGATTCAGCTATGCGACAGATCACCCGCAAAGGCCTGATGACCGTGGCGGCGGCCGGCAGCGTGCTCGCGGTCACCGGCGTCTCCGCACACGCCGACTCGGGTGCGAGCGGCTCCGCGTCGGACTCGCCCGGCGTGCTGTCGGGCAACACGGTGCAGGTGCCGGTGCACGCGCCGGTCAACGCCTGCGGAAACACCGTGAGCGTGGTCGGGGTGCTCAACCCGGCGATGGGCAACACCTGCGTCAACCCCGGCGGCCGGGGCGGTGCGTCCGGCGGTCACGGCGGTACGGGCGGCCACTCGGCCGGCGGATCCCGGGCCGGCGGCCACGCCGGTCACTCGCCGGGTGTGGGCTCCGGCAACCACGTACAGGTGCCGGTCGACGCCCCGGTCAATGTCTGCGGCAACAGTGTCAACGTCGTGGGGGTCGGCAACGCGGCGGCGGCCGACGGCTGCGCGAACGGCGCGTCGGGCGCTCACTCCACCACCCCGCCCGGCGGCGGCCACCACACACCCCCGCACGGCCACCCCGGCCACCCCGGAAACCCTGGTCAGCCGGGTCACCCCGGGTACCCGGGCCAGCCTGGTGAGCCGGGCCACCCGGGAACCCCCGGTCACCCGGGGCAGCCCGGTCACCCCGGAACCCCGGGCCAGGCGGGCACCCCGGGTACGCCCGGGCAGCCGGGCACGTCCCCCGCGGGCGGGGGCAAGCACCGCGGGGGTGCCTCGCAGGTCGGTCGACCGGGTTCCTCGTCCGTGGCGCAGGGCGCCCCGGACGGCGCGGCCCAGCTCGCGCACACGGGCAGTGAGCTTCCGCTCGGCGCGGTCGTACCCGCGGGAGCCGCCGCGCTCCTGGCCGGAGCCGTGCTCTACCGCCGGGCGCGCTCGGCACATGCGTGACCACGGCACGTCACCGGTGTGACCGAGGCGCCACGCTTTTCCCCCGTGGCGTGACGGGTGCGGGCCCCGCGACGGCGGGGCCCGCTCCGGTTCAGCGGCCTTCCGTCACCACGTGGCACGCACCTGGCGAATGATTCGCCGGCGCAACCGCACCCTGCGGCTGCCGTCGCGCAGCAGACTCAGGCGGTCCAACTCCCAGTGTCCGTACTCTGCATGGTCCGTCAGCAGACGTGTCGTGTCCTTGCGGGAGACCCCGCGAGGTACGTACACGTCGACAAATTCGTATTCCGGCATCGCATCTATTGTGCGGGCAGAGGCCCTGTACGGATAGCGTCTGCACTATGTCTGATGCTGTGCAGCCCACCGCTGCCGAGGTACGCGCCGCCGCCGAGGCGGTCAAGACCGCTCTCGACCGCCACCTGGCCGCGGTCGAGCGCAGGACGGGCGATGACGACCCGGCCGTCTACGAGGCGTTCAACGAGCTCGCCGCGGCGGCCGAGGAGTACGACGAACTCCTCTACGACCGCTACGACGAGGTCACGCCCTTCGAGATCCCCGGCAGTGATGACACGCTGCCTCCGTACACCGGACCCGAGGAGCCGAACGCGCTGAGCGTGGTGATCCGCCGGGACTACGCGGTGGTGGAGCCGCAGCGACTGCTCGCGCAGGCCCAGCGGGTGGAAGCCGTGGAGGAGGACGGCGCCACCGCCACCGAGGGCTTCGACGCGGCGGCCGGCACCGTTCACGGGGCGCTCGGAGTCCTGTTCGGCGAGTTCGAGCCGGACGAGATCGCTTCCCGGCACAAGGAATTCGGTCTGGAGGAGGGCGACTCCACACTCTGGGTGACCGCCGCGGACGAACCCGCCGAGCCCGGTGAATGGCTGGAGGCACCCTTCGAGTCGATCGACCCGCAGCGCGTCGTCTGCCGCTTCGACGTGAGCGCGGTCTTCGACGACGAGTCGGACGACGACGACCTGGACGACGACCTCGGCCCCGACGGGGAGCTCGCCCCCCTGGACCAGCCGGACGCGGATCGCTGAGCCCGGCCCACCACGGTGGGCGCACACGAGTGGCGGCCACCGGACAACGGTGGCCGCCACTCGTGTGTTCACGGGCACCGGTACGGGCCCGGTACCGATCAGCCCGCCCGGTGCCGATCAGCCCGCGGCCGGCGCCTGCGCCTTCAGCAGCGCCTGCAGCCGTGTCGTGCGCGGCTTCTGCGGGACCTCGGCCACGGCGTGCGGCAGGGCCTGCTCCACCCCGTGCACGACGGAGAGGTGACGCTCGGCCCGGCCGAAGGCCGTGTAGACCCACGGCCGCGTCAGGGCCGCCGCGGCGTCGCCCGGGAGCACCACGACCGCGGCGGGCCAGCGCATGCCCACCGCCTGGTGCGCGGTGAGCGCCCAGCCGTGCCGCACGGCCTGCTCCACCCGCTCCTTCGGTACGACGACGGGGGCGCCCGAGCACTCCAGGTGCAGCCCCTCGGCGTCGGCCTTCACCACGTGGCCCGGCACCGAACGACCCGGCTCGGGGGAGTGGACGATCCGGTCGCCCGGGTCGAAGCCGCCGAAGCGGCCCGGGCCGGGGTTCAGCCGCTCCTTGAGCGCGGTGTTCAGCACGCGGGTGCCGACCGCGCCGCCGTGCCCCGGCGTGATCACCTGCGTCTGTTCGGCCGGGATGCCGATCGCGCGCGGCACCGAGTCCGCGACCAGCTGCACAGTCCGGTGAACCGCCTCGCCGGCGTCACGCACCGGGACGATCACGACCTCCTTGCCGGGCGCCTCGACCTGGTTGAGCTCGCCGATGCCGACCCCGGAGACCAGCTCGCCGATGGGCCCGGGGTCGGGGGTGCGCGAGGCCACCTGCGGGCAGGCACGGGCGGCGAGCAGATCCGCGAAGACACGGCCGGGGCCCGCCGACCAGAGCACCCCCGGATCACCGCTCAGCACCAGGCGCGCCCCGTCCGGCAGCGACTCGGCGATCATCGCCGCCGCCTCGACGTCGAGCTGCGGCGCGTCGAGGACGACCAGGACGTCCAGGTCCAGGGCACCCTCCGCGTCCCGGCCCGGGCCCTCGGCGCCGGAGAGGAGTCCGCCGACGGTGGCGACGCCGGTCGGCGGGCCGTCCGCGGACGTGTCCGCGAGGTCGTGCCGGGCCGGCTCGGCGGCGAAGCCGTCGCGGCCGCCGGCGGTGTGCGTGGCGGCCCAGCCGCGCAGGCCGAGCCCACGCGCCGCCTGCAACAGCGCCGCCGCTTCGGACCGGGAGGCGTCGCCGCCGGTGTGCAGGACCAGGCCGTGAGCGGCGACCGCGCGGATCAGCTCCCCGGCGGAGCGGTCGGCCGCGGCCGCGGCCCGCTCCCAGTCGGCGGCCGAACCGTCCTCCTTCGGCACCGAGTTCATCACCCGGGCGAGTCCGTCGGCGAGGCTCTCCTCGGCCAGCGCGTACCGCTCCAGGCCGATCAGGATCCGCACCGGGCGCTCCTGCGGCTCTTCCTCGTCGTCCTGCGGCGCCGGGGGAGCGGTGTCGAGCGCGTCCTGGAAGACCAGGGCCTCGCCCTCCGCGAGGGCGCTCTGCACGGCCGCGTCGGGGTCCGGCACCGAGCGCTGGGAGAGCGCCGCGACGAGCGCCGGGGCGTCCAGGGCGGTGTGCCCGGCGACGGCAGCCTGCTCCAGGAGCCACACGGTCAGCGCCCGGCCTCGACGCTCGTCGTCCGGGCCGCACTCCGCGCCGAGCAGCGCCCGGGCGAACCCGTCGGCCTGCTCGGGCCGCACTCCGGCGACCCGCAGCAACTGCCAGGGGTCCTCACGCAGTTGGTCGTCGGCACCCTCGCCCAGGGCCGCGACGATCTGTGCCGCGAGCGCTTCGGGCGCGCCGCCCTCGGTGAGCACGGCACGGACGGCCCCGACGGCTTCCGGCGCGGCGGCCGGCGCCGCCGCGGCCGGTGCGGCCATGGGCTGCGGTCGCCGCACGGGTTCCTGCGCGGCCCGGCGCGGCGCGGGCTCCGGCTCACGGAAGGCGGTGGCCACGGGCTTCTCGCCGCGCTCCACGGCCCGTACCGCCGCGAGCAGATCCGCGGCCGTGCCGCTGAGCTTGGTCCCGGCCTCGATCGGCGCCTGCTTCTCGGCCTTCCGCCGCTCGATCCGCTCCCGCTCCAGGCGCTGGGCCGCCAACTCGGCGGCCGCCTCGGACAGCTGGGCGGCGCCTTCGGCGGTCTCGGTCCCCGCGGCGGCCTCCGCACCGGCGCCGGCCTCGGTGTCTGTGCCCTCGTCCCCGGCGTGCGCGTCCGCGTGGCCCACGTCCTCGCCCGTGCTCTCGGGGGCGGCGCCGGCCGTGCCCGCGCCCGGCGTCCTCGGCTCCGCGTCCTCCGTGGTCTCGGGCTCCGTGCTCACAGCGTGCTCCAGTCGTGATCGGGATAGTGGTGCACCGGGGCCGACACATCGTCGAGCGCCCGGCAGATCTCGTCAGGAAGACTAAGGGTCTCCACTGACAACGCGGCCGTGAGCTGCTGCGCGTTGCGCGCGCCGACGATGGGGGCGGCGACCCCAGGCCGGTCGCGGACCCAGGCGAGCGCCACCTGGAGCGCCGTCACGGCGAGACCGTCCGCCGCGGTCGTCACCGCCTCCACGATGCCGCTCGCCGTGTCGTCGAGATAGGGCGCGACGAACGGCGCGAGGTGTTCGGAGCCGCCACGGGAGTCGGTCGGCGTGCCGTTGCGGTACTTGCCGGTGAGCACCCCGCGCCCGAGCGGTGAGGAAGGCAGCAGCCCGATGCCCAGGTCGAGGGCGGCGGGCAGCACCTCCCGCTCGACGCCGCGCTGGAGCAGGGAGTACTCCATCTGCGTACTGGCCAGCCGGGTGCGTATACCGGGCGCCGCGAGCTGCCAGGTGGCGGCCTTGGCGAGCTGCCAGCCGCAGAAGTTGGACACGCCCGCGTAGCGCGCTCGG
Organism: Streptomyces sp. NPDC002935; assembly: GCF_040611295.1. Lineage (NCBI taxonomy): Bacteria > Bacillati > Actinomycetota > Actinomycetes > Kitasatosporales > Streptomycetaceae > Streptomyces > Streptomyces sp. NPDC002935. The sequence continues at coordinate 233,143 of NZ_JBEXNW010000012.1, read as the reverse complement.
CCGCTGCTGACGGCCAGGTCGAGGGCCTGGAGGGTCTCTTCCAGGGGCGTGTCGGGGTCGTAGGCGTGGACGTGCCACAGGTCCACGTAGTCCGTGCCCAGGCGGGCGAGCGAGGCGTCCAGGGCCGACAGCAGATGGCTGCGCGAGCCGTCGAAGCGGCGGTCCGGGTCGGGGACGCTCCCCGCCTTCGTCGAGATGACCAGGTCCCGGCGCGGCACGAGCCCTTCCATGAGGCGTCCGAGGAGGTACTCGGCCTCCCCGTCGCCGTACACGTCCGCGGTGTCGACGAGGGTCCCGCCCGATTCCCAGAACGTCTTCAAGACGTCGGCGGCGTCATGCTCGTCGGTGTCCCGGCCCCATGTGAGGGTGCCGAGTCCGATCCGGGACACACGCAGGCCGGTACGGCCGAGATGCCTCTGCTCCATGGACGCCGAGATTACTGTCCGACACCGGCCGCGTGGGGGCCTGTGGACAACCGAAATTCCACCGATTGCCGCACGTGACGACGGGTGGCGCCGGACGGCGGCCGGGACCGGCGTGCGCGGGCGGACACAAGGGGCGGCGCCGGGCCGCACGGTTGCGTCCCGCACCCGTGCCGAGAAGGCGAACGAGCCGCTCCCCGCCCGGGCCGCACGCACGCTAGGGTCTCGGACACAAGGGACGTTACTGATCGGTAAGGGGAATCGGCCATGCAGCTCGGCATCAACCTCGGCTACTGGGGCGCCGGAATGGACGGGGACAATCTCGCCGTCGCCCAGGAGGCCGACCGGCTCGGATACGCCGTCTGCTGGGCCGCCGAGGCCTACGGCTCCGACGCGGCCACCGTGCTCAGCTGGGTCGCCGCCCAGACCGAGCGCATCGACGTCGGTTCGGCCATCTTCCAGATCCCGGCCCGGCAGCCCGCGATGACCGCGATGACCGCCGCGACGCTGGACTCGCTGTCGGGGGGCCGCTTCCGCCTCGGCCTCGGCGTCTCCGGGCCGCAGGTCTCCGAGGGCTGGTACGGCGTCAAGTTCGACAAGCCGCTGGCCCGCACCCGCGAGTACGTGGAGATCGTACGCAAGGCGATGACGCGTGAGCGGCTGTCGTTCGAGGGCGAGCACTGGACCCTGCCGCTGCCGGGCGGCCCGGGCAAGCCGCTCAAGCTGACCGTGCACCCCGAGCGCGAGCACATCCCGCTGTACGTCGCCGCGATCGGCCCCAAGAACCTGGAGCAGACCGGCGAGATCGCCGACGGCGCGCTGCTCATCTTCCCCTCGGCCGAGCACCTCGAGGACACCGCGATCAAATACCTGCGCGCGGGCCGCGAGAAGGCCGGGAAGACGATGGAAGGGTTCGACGTCTGCCCGACCCTGCCGCTCGCCCTCGGCGACGACAAGGACGTCCCCGCTCTCGCCGACATGTTCCGCCCGTACACCGCGCTGTACGTCGGCGGCATGGGCAGCCGCAAGCAGAACTTCTACAACCAGCTCGCCCAGCGCATGGGCTACGAGAAGGAAGCCGCCGAGATCCAGGACAAGTACCTGTCCGGCGACAAGGAGGGCGCCGCGGCCGCCGTCCCGCACGCGCTGATCGACCAGACGACGCTGCTCGGCTCGGTGGACCGCATCGCCGACCGCATGAAGGCGTACGCCGCCGCCGGGGTCACCACGCTGACGCTGGCCCCCGCGGGCTTCACGCTGGACGACCGGATCGCCTCGCTGCGGGCCGGCTCCGACGCCATGGAGCGGGCCGGACTCGCGTAACCGGGCCGGAACGGCGCCGGGAAAGTTCTACGGCCGTGGTGGGGGCTCGGGGGTCTTCCCCGCCACGGCCGTCATGCAGAACAACGCGTCGGCGGCTCCTTGGTTACGCGCCCGGGCCCGCCTCCTCGTCCACCGTTCGGCGCATTTGTCCGACACATCGGTTGCCGGGTCGCTGACATCCCATTTGACTCGTTTTCTGCACAACCCTGCGGAGAGGTGTCAGTGATGCTTTCGGCCAAGAGTCTGTTCCAGGAGATCCTCGACCACGACGAGTCGTACCGGCTCTTCTGCTCCATCGCCGCCAGCGGGGAGTCGCAGGGGGGCTGGGAGAACGCCCGGATCGCCGCACTGGTCCCGGCGAGCGAACGCGAGCTCGCCCCCAAGATCGCCCGGCACGGCGCCGACGAGGACAAGCACGGGCGGATCTTCAACGCCCTCATGAAGAAGCGCGGCCTCGAACCCGTCGAGGTTCCGCCCGACACCGACTACACGATGCTCCTGGAGCGGCACGGCATCGGCCTGGCGCACGAGAAGCTCAAGGACGACCAGCCGCTCACCGTGCCGGACATCGTCACCTACCTCGCCCACAGCAGGGTCACCGAACAGCGCGCCTCCGAGCAGATGGACCTGCTGCGCAAGCACTTCGCCGACCACCCCGACATCGGCCGCGCGGTGAGGATGATCTCGGGCGACGAGGACAACCACCTCGCCTACTGCCACGAGGAACTGCTGCGCTTCGCCTACGCCGGCCACGGCCGCGCCATCCAGCGGGCCCTGCGCGAGTGCGCGCTCGCCGAGATCCGCATCTACCGGGACGTCAGCCTCGCCGTGATGGCCCACATGGGGCGCATCCTCGGCTGGTCCAGGGTCAGAGCGACGGTTCTCGCCGCGGGCATCCACGCCGTGTACGCCTACGAGCGGGCCGTGGGCTGGCGCCGGATGGTCTCCCTGAAGATGCCCGAACGGCGCGGCGCGCTGAACGGCCCCGCCACGACGGCACCGGAATTCGCCTGACCGCCCCCGGACCCGCTCCGGGGCAGACCCGGACCCGCACTCGACCGGGCTACAGCCAGCCCCGTCGCTTGAAGGTCCGGTACAGCGTGAACTCGAGCACGACCATGCACGCGATCACCGTCGGATACGACCACACCCAGTGCAGCTCGGGCATGTGGTCGAAGTTCATCCCGTAGATCCCGGCGATCATCGTCGGGACAGCCGCCATGGCCGCCCACGCGGAGATCTTCCGCATGTCGCCGTTCTGCCGCACGCTCATCTGCGCGAGATGCGCCGAGAGGATGTCGGACACCAGCCGGTCCAGGCCCTCCACGGACTCGTTGACCCGCAGCAGATGGTCGTTGACGTCGCGGAAGAAGGGCTGCGCCTTCTCGTTCACGAACGGCACCGCCGTCGAGGCGAGGCCCGAGCCCGCGAGCCGGGCCAGCGGCACCGCCAGCGGGACCGTCGCCCTGCGGAACTCCTGCACCTGCCGCTTGAACGCGTAGATCCGCGACGCGGTGTTCCGCCGGCCGCCGAGCTGCGGCGAGAAGACCTCCGCCTCCAGCTCCTCCAGGTCGGTGCCGAGTTCGGTCGCCACGTCCAGGTAGTGGTCCACCGTGGCGTCGGCGATCGAGTAGAGCACCGCCGTCGGCCCGTGCCGCAGCGTCTCGCGGTCCGACTCCAGACGCTGCCGGACCGCCGCGAGAGGAGACTCCTCGCCGTGCCGCACGGTCACCACGAACGAGTCGCCGACGAAGACCATGACCTCGCCGGAGGAGACGGCATCGCTCTCCGGCTCGTACGACACCGGTTTGAGGACCATGAAGAGCGAGTCCTCGTACACCTCCAGCTTGGGCCGCTGATGGGCCTTGAGAGCGTCCTCGACCGCCAGCGGATGCAGCCCGAACTCCTCGGTGACGAGGTCGAACTCCTTCTCCGTGGGCTCGTACAGCCCGATCCACACAAAGGCGTCCCGCCCGGCACGGCACTGCGCCAGGGCGTCGGAGAGGTCGTCGGGGCCCTCCGTCCGCCGTCCGTCACGGTAGATGGCACAGTCGACGATCACGGAGCGTATTCTCCCGCCGTTGCGGCCCCGTCGCACTCCGGGCGCCGCTTTCCACAGGGCCCGCCGGCTCCGCGAGCCGTCCGTTTACGCTGGGCCGCATGCCCACCCTGATCCTCGTCCGGCACGGACGCTCCACCGCCAACACCGCGGGACTGCTCGCCGGCTGGACGCCCGGCGTCGCCCTCGACGAGCGCGGCACCCAGCAGGCCGCGGCCCTGCCCGGGCGGCTCGCCGGGCTGCCCATCGCCGAGGTCGTCACGAGCCCCCTCCAGCGCTGCCAGGAGACCGTCCAGCCGCTGCTGGAGGCCCGCCCCGAGGTCCCCGCGCACACCGAGGAACGCATAGGGGAGGCCCACTACGGCGACTGGTCGGGCCGCAAGCTCGCCGAGCTCAAGGACGAGCCGCTGATGGAGGTCGTCCAGGCGCACCCGTCCGCGGCCGCCTTCCCGGGCGGCGAATCGATGCGGGCCATGCAGACCCGGGCCGCCGAGGCCGTGCGCGAGTGGAACGCGCGCGTGGAGCGCGACCACGGAGCCGACGCCGTCTACCTCATGTGTTCTCACGGCGACATCATCAAGTCGCTCGTCGCCGACGCACTCGGACTTCATCTCGACCTCTTCCAGCGGATCTCTGTAGAACCGTGTTCCATCACCGCGATCCGTTACACCCGGTTGAGGCCCTTTCTCGTGCGCCTCGGGGACACCGGTGATTTCGCGTCCCTCGCCCCGCACGAGGAACCCCCGAGCGGCGACGCCCCGGTCGGGGGCGGTGCGGGCGCACCGTGATCGTCGGCCGCAGTAGGGTGAAGCGGTCGAACCAGCACAGCAGTTGCCAGCCAGTTCTCAGCAGCCGATGCGGACCGGGGCAGTCAGCCGGTCCCCATGCCGATTCAATGGAGACAGGACGTGTCCCGTCAGGTGTTCCTCTACGACCCCCCGGACCGTTTCGTGGCCGGTACGGTCGGGTTGCCCGGGCGCCGTACCTTCTTCCTGCAGGCCTCCTCAGGCCCCCGGGTGACCAGCGTGGCCCTGGAGAAGACCCAGGTCGCCGCACTCGCCGAGCGGATGGACGAGCTCCTCGACGAGGTCGTCCGGCGTACCGGCGGCAGCGCCCCGGTCCCGGCCATGGCCCCCACCGAGGTGTCCGACACCGCTCCTCTCGACACACCCGTGGAGGAGGAGTTCAGGGTCGGCACCATGGCGCTGGCCTGGGACGGTGAGGAGCAGCGCATGATCGTCGAGGCGCAGGCTCTCGTGGAACTCGAAGCGGACTCCGACGAAGACCTCGCGGAGGCCGAGGAGCGGCTGCTCCAGGACGAGGAGAACGGTCCGCCGATGCTCCGGGTCCGGCTGACCGGCGCGCAGGCCCGGGCCTTCGCCAAGCGCGCACTCGACGTCGTCAACGCCGGCCGGCCCCCGTGCCCGCTGTGCAGCCTCCCGCTCGACCCGGAAGGACACGTATGTCCGCGCCAGAACGGATACCGTCGCGGAGCGTGACGACCGCCGACCTGCTCGCCCGGGGCGAGCTGAAGGTACGCGGACGGATCCGTGAGGCCTCGAACGCGGTGCTGTACTGCTCCGTGTCGTACGAGGGCCGCGAGGCGTTCTGCGTCTACAAACCCGTCGCCGGGGAGCGGCCCCTGTGGGACTTCCCCGACGGCACGCTCGCCCAGCGCGAGGTCGCCGCGTACGAGGTCTCCGAGGCGACCGGCTGGGGACTCGTGCCCACCACCGTCCTGCGCGACGGGCCGTATGGCGAGGGCATGTGCCAGCTGTGGATCGAGGCACCGGCCGCGCAGGACGGCGACGGGCTGCTCGCGCTCGTGGAGGGCGAGGAGCCGGCCGAGGGCTGGAAGGCGATCGTTTTCGCCGAGGTCGGCGAGGGCGAGAGGGCACTGCTCGTGCACGCCGACGACACCCGGCTGCGGCGGCTCGCCGTCCTCGACGCCGTGATCAACAACGCGGACCGCAAAGGCGGCCATCTGCTGCCCGCGGGGGAGGGCCGTCTCTACGCCATCGACCACGGGGTCACCTTCAACGCCGAGAACAAGCTGCGCACGCTGCTGTGGGGCTGGGCGGGAGAGCCGCTGACGGCCGAGGCGCTGGAGGTCCTCGCCTCACTGCGGGACGCTCTGGCACCGGGCGCACCGCTGGCCACCCGCTTGGCCCAACTCGTCACCGCCGTCGAGATCGACGCCACCCGCGCACGGGTCGAGGCGATGCTCGCGTCCGGGAAGCACCCGGAGCCGAGCGGGGAGTGGCCCGCGATCCCCTGGCCGCCGGTGTAGCGGGCGGGGGCGTCCCAGCACGGCGCGGAGCGTCGCGCAAGAGGGCCTTCCCGGCCATCAGGTGCTGGCCGGTTCGTATACGCAAGTTCCGTCCGGTTAGTCTCATGACATGTATGCCTGGCCCGCTTCTGAGGTCCCCGCCCTGCCTGGCGAGGGCCGCGACCTCCGGATCCACGACACCGCGACCGGTGGGCTCGTCACCCTCGACCCCGGTCCCGTCGCCCGTATCTACGTCTGCGGCATCACGCCGTACGACGCGACCCATCTGGGTCATGCGGCGACCTACAACGCGTTCGACCTCGTGCAGCGCGTGTGGCTCGACACCAAGCGGCAGGTTCACTACGTCCAGAACGTCACGGACGTCGACGACCCGCTGCTGGAGCGGGCCGAGCGCGACGGCGTCGACTGGGTGGGACTCGCCGAGAAGGAGACCGCTCTCTTCCGCGAGGACATGACCGCCCTGCGGATGCTGCCGCCGCGTCACTACATAGGCGCCGTCGAGGCGATACCCGGCATCGTGCCGCTCGTCGAGCGGCTGCGGGACGCCGGAGCCGCGTACGAGCTCGAAGGCGACGTGTACTTCTCCGTCGAGTCCGACCCCGACTTCGGCAAGGTGTCCCGCCTGGACGCCGCGACGATGCGCCTGCTCTCCGCGGAGCGCGGCGGCGACCCGGACCGGGCCGGCAAGAAGAACCCCCTCGACCCGATGCTGTGGATGGCCGCCCGTGCGGGCGAGCCGAGCTGGGACGGCGGCTCACTGGGCCGCGGCCGGCCCGGTTGGCACATCGAGTGCGTCGCCATCGCCCTCGACCACCTGGGCATGGGCTTCGACGTCCAGGGCGGCGGTTCCGACCTCGCCTTCCCGCACCACGAGATGGGCGCCTCGCACGCCCAGGTGCTGACCGGCGAGTTCCCGATGGCCAAGGCGTACGTGCACGCGGGCATGGTCGCGCTGCACGGCGAGAAGATGTCGAAGTCCAAGGGCAACCTCGTCTTCGTGTCCCAGCTGCGACGTGACGGCGTCGACCCGGCCGCCATCCGTCTCGCGCTGCTCTCGCACCACTACCGGGCCGACTGGGAGTGGACCGACGCCGTCCTCGAAGAGGCCGTCGCGCGTCTGGCGAACTGGCGGGCCGCGGTGTCCCGGCCCGACGGGCCGTCCGCCGACGCGCTCGTCGAGGAGATCCGCGCCGCGCTCGCCGCCGACCTCGACGCACCGGCCGCGCTTGCCGCGGTCGACCGCTGGGCCGCGCTCCAGCACGAGACGGGCGGTACGGACGAGGGTGCCCCGGGCATCGTCTCGCGGGCCGTCGACGCGCTCCTCGGCGTCGCCCTGTAGCACGTCAGCACGTCAGCACGTCAGCACGTGAGCACATGAGCACGTCGTCCCGCCGTACTCCTCCGGGAGCGGCGGGACACACGAGTGCCGGGCGGAGATTCTCCGCCCGGCACTCTCTACGTTGCTGGAACTCCCGCCGCTACTTGGTCACGATGACGGACTGGACGGCACCGGTGCCGGTGTCGTAGATCGCGTAGACCTGCTGCCCGTAGGCGAAGGCCTTCTGGACCAGGTCGTGGGTCACCTGGTTGGGGTTGACCAGCCGGCGCCAGCCGTTGTCGATGAACAGATAGAGGGCCTGCGGCTGGCCGGGAAGCGGTGTGACGACGTCCTGGAAGTGCTGGGCCACACCGATGGTCATGGCCCGGGTCTCGACGGCGCTCTGCAGGATCAGCGGCTCGCCCTGCTGGATCTGCTGGTGCTGCTGCTGACCGCCGAGCTGCTGGAGCAGTTGCTGGAACGGCTGCTGCTGGCCGAGCTGCTGGATCTGCTGCTGCAGGTGCTGCGGAACCTGCTGACCGCCGATCTCGTGCCGGCCGAAGGGCTGCTGCGTCTGCTGCCCGATCGGCATCTGCTGCGCCAGGGGCATCTGCTGCCCGAACGGCTGCTGTTGGCCGATGCCCTGCGCCTGGTAGGGCGACGTGCTCGGGTACTGCTGCTGCCCCTGCTGGCTCATCTGCGGGATCGTGCTCATGCGGGTGCCACCTTCCATCAATGGTTGGTTGCGTTCCGTTGCGTTCCGTTGCCTTCCGATTCGGTCCCCCGCCGTCCGGGAGGGCCAGGTCGTCAACCCGCGACGACCAGGCCGACGATCTCGTCGTCGGAGAACCAGACCCGTACGTCGGGCCGTCCCCCGGCGAAGGCGGAGTGCACCGCCTGCCGGATCTCGGGGGACGGATTGGTGAGGTTGCGCCAGGCACCGGACACGTACAGCCGGAGCCTCGGCGGGAGTTCGCGCGGATACGGCAGCAGCTCGTCCCAGTACCGCTCGGCCTGGCCCGAGCCGACCGCCTCCGGCAGCAGTCGGGTGACCGCCGCCTTGATGTCCGGCCGGTTGCCGATCCGCTGGGAGGCGGGCCGGCCCGGCGCGTCCTGCTGCGCGGAACCCGTGGCCCGCAGCACCTCGCGCGCACGCTCCGAGGACATCGGTGCCTGGCCGGCCGCCTTGAGCATGCCCTGCAGCGCGGCCAGGGCACCGACCACCACCGGGGAGGCGGAAGAGGTCCCGGAGAACGTGTCCGTGTACCAGGCGATTTCCTCGGCGCCGCCCTGCAGATCGCCGGGCCGGTCCCAGGAGCCGCCGGTGGTCGTGACCTCGCGTCCCCAGCCCTGCGCGTCCACGCGTGCCCCGTAGTTGGAGAACGCGAGCCGTGAACGGTCCGGGCCGTGATCGCGGCCGTGTGTGCCGGGCGGCGGTGCGCCCGCGCCGACCAGGATCGCCCCGGAGGACTGGTTGGAGGGGTTGAACGGGTTCCGCCACCACTCGGGGAACTCCGCGGGGCGGCGTTCGTACACCGCGTCGTCGAGCGACTCGGCACCGTTGCCGGCGGCCGCGACCACGAGGACGCCCCGGGCGGTCGCGTACTGGACGGCCGCGAAGTTGTCGGGCCACCATTCGAGCGCTATGTAGCCCTCCTGGGTGTCGCGCTCCTCGAAGTCGAACCGGGGCCCCGGGGCGTGCAGTTCGACCAGGATGATGTCGCCTGGGCTCAGCCGTTCCGCCGCGGCGTGGATCGCGGCGGCTGTTCCGATGCCCTGGAAGGACGCGGCCGCGGTCACGGCGTCCGGTGTGATTCCGGTGATCCCGTGCTCGTTGCGGTCGCCGCCGATCACCCCGATGACGGCGGTGCCGTGGTTGCGCCAGGCGAGGTCCGTGTGAGGGGTGCCGACGACGACGCCGGCGAGCTTCGAGGCCAGGTCCTCGTGCCCGAGCTGCCAGGCGCCCTCCACGTCGATCACCGTGACGCTCTGGCCCGAACCGCCCGGCCGCTGCCAGGCCCAGTACGCGTCGATGCCCTCGGGCGCCGGACGCAGGTAGCCCTGACGGCTGGTGAAGTCGGGGGTGACGGGCGCCCCTTCCTTCAGCCGCTGGCTGTCGTCGGCGCTCTGGCCGGTCCAGGGGGCCGAACCCGGCGAGGCGGGAACGGCACCTGGTTTCACATACGCCGTGTCGATCTCCGGCAGTGCGGCGATCCGTGCGCGCAGTTCCTGGGCACGGCTCTCAACGCCGCGTACCCGGTAGAAGAGCGCGAGGTCGGGCCCGCTGTCGGTGCCCACCGCCGCTGACTGCTGAAGCCGTTCCTCGCTGCCGAACAGCGGCTCCAGGGCGAGCTGTTCGTCGCTGAGGAACATGTTGAGGGCCGAGACGTCGGCTCCCGCCGCCGAGCGGACGCCCTCGGCCCGGGCACGCAGCCGGGCCTCCGGACGGGCGACGACGATCAGCTCCTGTTCGGTTCCTCGGTAGGTGAATCCCGCTCCGTCGGGTCCCGGCCCGGACGTTCCCGGGCCCTGGGCCGGCTGTACCTGGTCGGTCATCGCGTACCGCTCCCTTCGATCCCTGCGGGTGCCGGTCCCTGCGTGTGCCGGTCGATGCGTGGGTCGTTCCGCCGTGCCGCGCGCTGTCCTCCGGTGTCGCTCCGAGTGCCATGTCCCGTTGCCGGGCGGCGCCTTCGGGGCACAACCTGGCACGCCCACGGCGCCTCGTCCACCCCGTCTTGGCCAACTTGGTTTGAAAACAAGTTGAAAAGGGAAACCTGTGCAATCCGCCCTGAAACAGATGTCACGCCGGAATCAGGCCAAAGGCCATCGAGGTGGATGTCATGTGGTGGGGCGCCAGCGGCTGTTGACCGCTGGACGGCACGGCCGGGTGGCGCCGCCGCGGGCGTGACGGATGGGGTCCCGCGTCGGCCCCGGACAGCCGAAAGGGGCGGCACGCGTCGCGCGTGCCGCCCCTTTCGGTTCCGTACGGGGCGTTCGGCCCTCGGAGCCCAGACCTCACGAGCCCAGACCTCACCAGCCCAGACCTCGGGAACTCGATCCTCGGGAACTCAGTCCTCGGAGGAGCCCGACGTGTCGGAGGGACCGGAGGAATCCGCCGCGTCCGAGGGGTTCGACGGACCCGAGCCGTCCGATGTATCCGTGGAGTCCGGCGAACCTGAAGCGCCCGGCGTCTTCGAAGAACCTGAGGAGCCCTTCGACCCCTTCGACCCCCTCGGCCCCTTGGACCCCTTGGGCTTTTTGGAGTCCTTGGGGCCGGACTCGCGGTCCTGGGCATCCGTCTCGGTGGTGTCGGCGGCCTCGCCCGGCTCCGGTTCCTTCGGTGACTCCCCGTCCGAACCGGTGTCCTGCCCGGTGTCGGACTCGGGGCGCTGCGCCATCGGCGGCCGGGTGCGGCCTCCGGGAGTGTCACGGAGGTACGAGGCAGGCTCGCCGCCCTCCGTCGCGTGGCTCCCGGCCCCCGCCGTCGGACCACCGCCGTCCCTGCGGCGCAGATAGCGCTCGAACTCGCGGGCGATCGCCTCGCCGGACGCCTCCGGCAGTTCGGCGGTGTCCCGGGCCTCCTCGAGCGTCTGCACATACTCGGCGACTTCGCTGTCCTCGGCGGCCAGCTGGTCGACACCCAGCTGCCAGGCCCGCGCGTCCTCGGGCAGCTCGCCCAGGGGAATGCGCAGGTCGATGAGGTCCTCCAGGCGGTTGAGCAGAGCCAGGCTCGCCTTCGGATTGGGTGGCTGCGACACGTAGTGCGGTACGGCGGCCCACAGCGACACGGCCGGTACGCCCGCGTGCGTGCACGCCTCCTGGAGAACGCCGACGATGCCCGTGGGGCCTTCGTACTTGGTCTCCTCCAGGTCCATCGTGCGGGCCAGGTCGGAGTCGGAGGTGACGCCGCTGACCGGCACCGGACGGGTGTGCGGGGTGTCGCCGAGCAGGGCGCCCAGGATCACCACCAGCTCCACGCCCAGTTCGTGCGCGAAGCCGAGCAGCTCGTTGCAGAACGAGCGCCAGCGCATCGACGGCTCGATGCCCCGGACCAGCACGAGATCGCGCGGCTTCTCGCCGCCGACCCGGACCACCGACAGCCGTGTGGTCGGCCAGGTGATCTTGCGCACGCCCCCGTCCAGCCACACGGTGGGGCGGTTCACCTGGAAGTCGTAGTAGTCCTCGGCGTCCAGCGCCGCGAACACCTCGCCCTTCCATTCCCTGTCCAGATGCGTGACCGCGGCGGAGGCGGCGTCGCCGGCGTCGTTCCAGCCTTCGAACGCGGCCACCATGACTGGGTCGATCAGCTCGGGAACCCCCTCCAGCTCGATCACCCAGCGCCTCCTTCCGATGTGCCCTCGCGTACGCCTCAACCTTACGGCGTGCCGAGGGGGCCTCCGCAGCCCCCTTGCACGGGGGAGTGAACGGATCACTGCCCCGTCGCGGGCCGGGAAACACGCGGGACCACCACCCCGGGCCGCCGCGCGGTCGTCCGAGCTGTCCCTGGCCAACCTGCCCGGGGACCGGGGACGTTGCCGTGGGCCCGCACCACAGGTCGGACGACCGGAAGAGATCCGATGTCCCGGGTGCTAGAGCGTGGATCTGAGCCACTGCTCCACACTCGCGATGTGCACCGTCGCCCAGGACCGGGCCGCCTCCGCGTCCCGGTCGCGCAGGGCGGACAGGATCGCGCGATGCTCGCGCAGGGTGCGGGCGACCGCGTCCTCCTGGGTCAGGCCCCGCCGGACGCGGGCCCGGGTGGTGGGTCCGGACAGGCTCTCCAGCAGGGAGCACAGCACCGAGTTGCCCGAGGCCGAAGCGATGCCCCGGTGGAAGTCCAGGTCGCGGGCGACGAGTTCCTCCACGGACGGATCGGGACCCAGCTTGTCCAACTGGGAGGAGAGCGCATCCAGTTGCTGCTCGCTGATGCGGGTGGCCGCCATCGCCGTGGCCGCGGGTTCCAGGATGCGCCGCACCGCGAGGAACTCCAGGACCGCGTCGTCGCGGTGGAAGTCGACGACGAAGCTCAAGGCCTCCAGGAGGAGTTGCGGGTCGAGGCTCGTGACGTAGGTGCCGTCGCCCTGGCGCACGTCCAGGATGCGGATGAGGGACAGGGCGCGAACGGCCTCCCGCAGGGAGTTGCGGGACAGCCCGAGTTCGGCCGCCAGTTCGCTTTCCTTGGGGAGCCGGTCGCCGGGACGCAGCGCGCCGGAGACGATCATCGCCTTGATCTTCTCGATCGCCTCGTCGGTGACTGCCATGGCGGGGCCTCCCTGTCACTCGGGATGCCCCCTCAGACATCCGATCTCTCACGGGACAGTATGGAGCTTCAGTGGGCTGAACGGTGAGCGTCCAGGGGGCCGCGGCCCCATCGGGCCCCCGCACAGGTGCCCGAACCCGGAGAGCGCGCCCGACCGGGCCGAGCCGACCCATGCGTGAGCCGAGCCGACCCATGCGTGAGGGACGGCACCCCCCGTGGGAGCCGCCCCTCACCTGACCGCGGACGCCTACTTGCCGTCGAGCAGGTCCTGCACCTTGCCGCGGACATCGTCCGTGGCGAGACCGCGGATCGTCAGCGTCGTACGGCGGCGCAGCACGTCGTCCGCCGTCTCGGCCCACTCGTTGTCCCGGGCGTAGACGACCTGCGCCCAGATCTCCGGGGCGTCCGGGTGGACGCGCTCGCCGAGCGCCGGGTTCTCGTTCGCCAGGCGGGCTATGTCGAAGGCCAGTGAGCCGTAGTGGGTGGCCAGGTGCCTGGCGGTGTCGGCGGCCATGCGCGGGCCGGGCGCCGGACCGTCCACCAGGAGGCGGTGCGCGACCGCGCGCGGGTTGGCGACACCGGGCAGCGGCAGCTTCTTCGGCAGCTCGGAGATCGGCTCGAAGTCCTCGCCCAGCGGCCGGCCCGGCAGCGCCTCCAGCTTCTTCATGACCGTACGGCCGATGTGCCGGAAGGTGGTCCACTTGCCGCCCGCGACGGACAGCATCCCGCCGCGGCCTTCCGTGACGACCGTCTCGCGCTTGGCCTTCGACGTGTCGCCGGGGCCGCCCGGCAGCACCCGCAGACCGGCGAAGGAGTACGTGATCAGGTCACGCGAGAGCTGCTGGTCGCGGATGGAGAACGCGGCCTCGTCGAGGATCTGGGCCGTGTCCTTCTCGGTGACCGAGACATCCGCCGGGTCGCCCTCGTACTCCTCGTCGGTGGTGCCGAGCAGGAGCATGTCCTCCCACGGGAGGGCGAAGGTGATGCGGTACTTGTCGATCGGGGTGGCCAGCGCTGCCTTCCACGGAGAGGTCCGCTTCAGGACCAGATGCGCGCCCTTCGAGAGACGGATCGACGGCGCTGCATTCGGGTCCTCCAGTTTGCGCAGGTGGTCGACCCACGGGCCGGTCGCGTTCAGCACGAGACGGGCGTTCACGCCGAACTCGTCGCCTGACAGCCGGTCCCGCAGCTCCGCGCCGGTCACCCGGCCCCGGGTGAAGCGCAGGCCCGTGACCTCGGCGTGGTTCAGGACCGCGGCGCCCGACTCGACGGCCGCGCGGACCGTCATGAGGGCCATGCGGGAGTCGTTCATCTGGTCGTCGCCGTACACGGCCACGGCCTTGAGGTTGTCGGTGCGCAGCTCGGGCACGTCCTGCGCCGCCTTCGAAGGGCTCAGCAGGTGTCCGACACCGTCACCGAAGGCCGACAGGGCGGAGTAGGCGAAGACGCCCGCTCCGAGCTTCGCCGCGCCGTGCGGCCCGCCCTTGTAGACGGGGAGGTAGAACGTGAGCGGGTTCGCCAGATGGGGGGCCACCTGGCGGGAGACCGCACGGCGCTCGAAGTGGTTCTCCGCCACCAGCTTCACCGCGCCGGTCTGCAGGTAGCGCAGACCGCCGTGGAGAAGCTTGGAGGAGGCGGAGGAGGTGGCGCCGGCGAAGTCGCCGGCGTCGACCAGCGCCACCCGCAGTCCGGACTGCGCGGCGTGCCAGGCGGTGGAGATGCCCAGGATGCCGCCGCCGATGACGAGGAGGTCGTACGTTGCCTTGGAAAGCTGCTCCCGGGCCTCGGCGCGGCTCGGGTTGGAGCCGGAGGCCGGGTGCGTGCCGAGGGCAGGCACGGACTGCAGGGTGGGCTGGCTGGTCATTGCGGGTTCTTACTCCTCGTCAGTTCTCGTCTTCGATCCAGCCCATGGTCCGCTCGACGGCCTTGAGCCAGCTCTTGTACTCACGGTCGCGGACGTCCGCGTCCATGTTGGGGGTCCATTCCGCGGCCCGGCGCCAGTTGGCGCGCAGGTCCTCGGTGTTGGTCCAGAAGCCGACGGCGAGACCGGCGGCGTAGGCGGCGCCGAGGCAGGTGGTCTCGGCGACCATCGGGCGCACCACGGGGGCGTCCAGGACGTCGGCCAGGGTCTGCATCAGCAGGTTGTTGGAGGTCATGCCGCCGTCGACCTTGAGCGCCGTGAGCTCGACGCCGGAGTCCTTGGTCATGGCGTCGCTGATCTCACGGGTCTGCCAGGCGGTGGCCTCCAGGACGGCGCGCGCGATGTGCGCCTTGGTGACGTACCGGGTCAGGCCGGCGATCACACCGCGGGCGTCGGGACGCCAGTACGGGGCGAACAGACCGGAGAAGGCCGGCACGAAGTAGGCGCCGCCGTTGTCCTCGACCGAGGACGCGAGGGTCTCGATCTCGGCGGCGGACTTGATCAGGCCCATCTGGTCGCGCATCCACTGCACCAGCGAGCCGGTGACGGCGATGGAGCCTTCCAGGGCGTAGACCGGCTCCTGGTCGCCGATCCGGTAGCCGACCGTGGTCAGCAGGCCCGAGTACGAGTTGATGATCTTGTCACCGGTGTTCATCAGCATGAACGTGCCGGTGCCGTACGTGGACTTGGCCTCGCCCTCGGAGAAACAGGTCTGGCCGAACAGGGCCGCCTGCTGGTCGCCGAGCGCGGAGGCGACAGGGATGCCGCCGAGCAGGTCGCCGAGCGGGCCGCCGGTGACCTCGCCGTAGACCTCGGCGGAGGAGCGGATCTCGGGCAGCATCGCCAGCGGGACGCCGATGGACTCGGCGATCTTGTCGTCCCACGCCAGGGTGTGCAGGTTCATCAGCATGGTGCGGGAGGCGTTGGTGACGTCGGTGACGTGCTTGCCGCCGTCGACACCGCCGGTCAGGTTCCAGATGACCCAGGTGTCCATGGTGCCGAAGAGGATGTCGCCCGCCTCGGCGCGCTCGCGCAGACCCTCGACGTTGTCGAGCAGCCAGCGGGCCTTGGGGCCGGCGAAGTACGACGCGAGCGGCAGGCCGGTCTCGCGGCGGAAGCGGTCCTGGCCGACGTTGCGGCCGAGTTCCCGGCAGAGGGCGTCGGTGCGGGTGTCCTGCCAGACGAGGGCGTTGTGGACGGGCTCGCCGGTGTTCTTGTCCCACAGCAGCGTGGTCTCACGCTGGTTGGTGATGCCGATGGCCTTGATGTCGTCGCGGGTGATGCCGGCCTTCGAGATGGCTCCGGCGACGACCTCCTGGACGTTGGTCCAGATCTCGGTGGCGTCGTGCTCGACCCAGCCCGGCTTCGGGAAGATCTGCTCGTGCTCCTTCTGGTCGACGGAGACGATGCGTCCGTCGCGGTCGAAGACGATGCAGCGGGACGAGGTGGTGCCCTGGTCGATCGCGGCGATGAAGGGGCCGGCGGTGTGTGCGTCGGTCACGGTGTGCTCCTGGGATCCGTGGGAAAGGGGCTGTATACGGCGCGGTGCTTCAAAGCGGTGCTGTGCGGCTCGCGGCTCAGTGGGGCGCGGCTTCCAAGCGTGCTGGAGCGGGGGCTCCTAAGCGAAGGCGACGTTGTATATGCCTGCTGCGATCGCGCCGCCGATGAGCGGACCGACGACCGGTATCCAGGCGTAGCTCCAGTCGGAACCACCCTTGTTGGGCAGGGGGAGCAGGGCGTGCACGATGCGCGGACCGAGGTCACGGGCCGGGTTGATCGCGTAGCCGGTGGGGCCGCCGAGGGAGAGGCCGATGCTCACCACCACGAAGGAGGTGATCAGGGCGCCCAGGGTGCCCAGGCCGTTGCCGTTGTCGTTCAGGCCCTGCGTGAGGATCGCGAGGATCAGGACGACGGTGCCGATGATCTCGGTGGCGAGGTTCTGTACGACGTTCCGGATCTCGGGGCCGGTGGAGAAGACGCCGAGCACAGGGCCAGCGCCGGTCTCCTGGGCCTCGACGGCCTTGGTCTTGGTGGCCTGCGCACCCGGACCGCCGACGATCTCGCGGTCGGTGAGGTGGGCGAGGAACTGGCCGTAGTAGGCGACCCAGACCAGCGCCGCACCGATCATGGCGCCGAGCATCTGCCCGCCCCAGTAGGTGGCGAGGTTGCTGTAGTCGTCGTCCTTGATCGCGAGAGCGAGCGTCACGGCCGGGTTGAGGTGAGCGCCGGAGAGCGGCGCCGAGATGTAGACCGCGGTCATGACCGCGAAGCCCCACCCGAAGGCGATGGCGAGCCAGCCGGCGCCGCGCGCCTTGGAGGCCTTCAGCGTGACGGCGGCGCACACGCCACCGCCCAGCAGGATGAGTACGGCGGTACCGATGGTCTCGCCGATGAAGATGTCGGAGCTGGACACCCGCGACTCCTTTGTCCTTCGTCCAGGGGAAGCCGAACCCCGGGTCCCACCGGTGGTTCGTGCTCTCGGGGAGTGAGAGCGATCTCGGCCCTGGCATTGCCACACTCTAACGCGTATTGCCGGTAGGTGTTCGACAATGTCGACCGATGGACGGGAGTCTTGCTCCCGCGTTACCAGCTCGTCAAGAGCTCTGTTATCGAAAGCACGATCGTTATTGATCGCTATGTGCTATCGATGCGTCGTCGCTCGTCAGAGGGCATGACGAAGGCCGGGAAGCAACGGCTTCCCGGCCTGGTTCGGTGCGGACCTCGCGGAGGCGCGCGCGTCAGAAGCGCCCCGCGCCCAGATCCCGCGACACGGCTCGGGCGCAGTCCCGTACGGCCGCGATCAGGTCCGGGCGCAGCTCCCCGTCCTTGCAGACCCGCTCCACGGCTCCGGTGATGCCCACCGCGCCCACCGGCATCCGCCGCCGGTTGTAGATCGGAGCGGCGACCGAGGCGACACCCGTCCAGGTCTCCTCGACGTCTTCCGCGTACCCGCGCGCGCGGGTCACGTCGAGGACGCCCTCGAACTGGTCCAGTTCGCTGACGGTCCGCGGGGTGAACACCTTGCGGTCGACCTCCAGGACCTCGCTGTGCGCCACCGGGTCGTACGCCGACAGCACCTTGCCCAGCGCCGTGGAGTGCAGGGGCTGCATCGCCCCGACCTCCAGGACCTGGCGGCTGTCGTCGGGCCGGAACACGTGGTGCACGATCAGGACACCCTGCTGGTGCAGCACACCCAGATAGACGCTCTCGCCGCTGGAGCGGGCCAGGTCGTCGGTCCACACCAGCGCGCGCGCCCGTAGTTCGTGCACGTCGAGATAGGTGGTGCCCAGGCGCAGCAGCTCGGCGCCCAGCTGATAGCGCCCGGAAGCCGTGTCCTGCTCGACGAACCCCTCGTGCTGGAGGGTGCGCAGGATGCCATGGGCCGTACCCTTGGCCAGGCCCAGCGAGGAGGCGATGTCCGACAGGCCGAGCTGCCGCTCGCCGCCCGCGAGCAGCCGCAGCATCGCCGCCGCCCGTTCGAGCGACTGGATGTTCCGTGCCATCGCCGTGCTGCCTCCGTCCCCTCGACCGCCGGCGCGCGGCTTCCCGCTGCCGTTCGGCAATGTCGAACACTACCGTTGGTTGCCGAGCTCCCGCCAATGGGTGGTCGCCCCACGTTTCGTCTCTCTCCGCAACGCCGTCACCCGCGCCACGCCCGTCCGGTTCGTGGACGCCCACGACTGATCGGCGGTGCTCCGGGCTACCCTGACGGCGTGCGCCTTCCATGGGAAGCGCAAAGCCGACAGCCGTCGCACTCCAGGGAGCACCTTCATGGCCTCGTTGCCGAACCCGTCCCTTTCGTCCGGTCTCTCCGAGGGCCGGAAACGAATCGACGCACTCCGAGAAGCACTCGCCACCCGTGTCGTGGTGGCCGACGGCGCGATGGGCACGATGCTTCAGGCGCAGGACCCCACGCTGGAGGACTTCGAGAACCTCGAAGGCTGCAACGAGATCCTGAACATCACCCGCCCCGACATCGTCCGCGCAGTCCACGAGGCGTACTTCGAGGTCGGAGTCGACTGCGTCGAGACGAACACCTTCGGGGCGAACCACTCGGCGATGGCCGAGTACGACATCGCGGACCGCGTCCATGAGCTCTCCGAGGCCGGCGCCCGGCTCGCCCGCGAGGTCGCCGACGGGTTCGGTGCCCGCGACGGCCGTCAGCGCTGGGTTCTCGGCTCCATCGGCCCCGGCACGAAGCTGCCGACCCTCGGCCACGTCACGTACGGCACACTGCGTGACGGCTTCCAGGCCAACGCCGAGGGCCTGCTCGCCGGCGGCGCCGACGCCCTGATCGTCGAGACCACCCAGGACCTGCTGCAGACGAAGTCCTCCGTGCTCGGCGCGCACCGCGCGATGGAGGCGACCGGCGTCCGGGTGCCCCTGCTGGTCTCGATGGCCTTCGAGACGACCGGCACCATGCTGCTGGGCTCCGAGATCGGCGCCGCGCTGACCGCGCTGGAGCCGCTCGGCATCGACATGATCGGTCTGAACTGCTCGACCGGCCCCGCCGAGATGAGCGAGCACCTGCGCTATCTCACCCGGCACTCCCGCATCCCCCTGCTGTGCATGCCGAACGCCGGCCTGCCGGTCCTGACCAAGGACGGCGCCCACTTCCCGCTCGACGCCGAGGGACTGGCCGACGCCCAGGAGAACTTCGTACGGGACTACGGCCTCTCCCTGGTCGGGGGCTGCTGCGGTACAACGCCGGAGCACCTGCGCCAGTTGGTGGAACGGGTGCGCGGGGTCGAGCCCACCGAGCGCAGCCCGCGGCCCGAGCCCGGTGCCGCCTCCCTCTACCAGACCGTCTCGTTCCGCCAGGACACCGCGTACATGGCGATCGGCGAGCGCACGAACGCCAACGGCTCGAAGAAGTTCCGCGAGGCCATGCTGGAGGCCCGCTGGGACGACTGCGTGGAGATGGCCCGCGACCAGATCCGCGAGGGCGCGCACATGCTCGACCTGTGCGTCGACTATGTCGGCCGGGACGGGGTCGCCGACATGGACGAGCTGGCCGGCCGCTTCGCCACCGCCTCCACCCTGCCGATCGTGCTGGACTCCACCGAGGTCCCGGTGATCCGCGCGGGCCTGGAGCGCCTCGGCGGCCGCGCGGTCATCAACTCCGTCAACTACGAGGACGGCGACGGGCCCGAGTCCCGGTTCGCGAAGGTCACCCGGCTGGCGCAGGAGCACGGTGCCGCGCTGATCGCGCTGACCATCGACGAGGAGGGCCAGGCCCGAACCGTCGAGACCAAGGTCGCCATTGCCGAACGGCTCATCGAGGACCTGACGGGCAACTGGGGCATCCACGAGTCCGACATCCTCATCGACACCCTGACCTTCACGATCTGCACCGGTCAGGAGGAGTCCCGCAAGGACGGCATCGCGACGATCGAGGCGATCCGCGAGCTCAAGCGCCGCCGTCCGGACGTCCAGACCACGCTCGGCCTGTCCAACATCTCCTTCGGCCTCAACCCGGCCGCCCGCATCCTGCTCAACTCGGTCTTCCTCGACGAGTGCGTCAAGGCGGGTCTGGACTCGGCGATCGTGCACGCGTCCAAGATCCTTCCGATCGCCCGGTTCAGCGAGGAGGAGGTCACCACCGCCCTCGACCTCATCCACGACCGCCGCGCCGAGGGCTACGACCCGCTGCAGAAGCTGATGGCGCTGTTCGAGGGCGCCACCACCAAGTCGCTGAAGGCGGGCAAGGCCGAGGAACTGGCCGCGCTGCCGCTGGACGAGCGCCTCAAGCGGCGGATCATCGACGGCGAGAAGAACGGCCTGGAGACCGACCTCGCCGAGGCCCTCCAGGACCGCCCCGCCCTCGACATCGTCAACGAGACGCTCCTGGACGGCATGAAGGTGGTCGGCGAACTGTTCGGTTCCGGCCAGATGCAGCTGCCGTTCGTGCTCCAGTCCGCCGAGGTCATGAAGAAGGCCGTCGCCTACCTCGAACCGCACATGGAGAAGTCGGACGCGGAGGGCAAGGGCACCATCGTGCTGGCCACCGTGCGCGGCGACGTCCACGACATCGGCAAGAACCTCGTCGACATCATCCTGTCCAACAACGGCTACAACGTCGTCAACCTCGGCATCAAGCAGCCGGTCTCCGCGATCCTGGACGCCGCCGCGGAGCACCGGGCCGACGTCATCGGCATGTCCGGGCTCCTGGTCAAGTCCACGGTGATCATGAAGGAGAACCTGGAGGAGCTGAACCAGCGCGGGCTGTCGGCCGACTACCCCGTCATCCTCGGCGGCGCGGCCCTGACCCGGGCCTATGTCGAACAGGACCTGTACGAGATCTACCAGGGCGAGGTCCGCTACGCCCGCGACGCCTTCGAGGGCCTGCGCCTGATGGACGCGCTGATCGGCGTCAAGCGCGGAGTGCCGGGCGCGGTGCTGCCCGAACTCAAGCAGCGCCGGGTGCGGGCCGCCGCGGACACGGTCGTCGAGGACCGCCCGGAAGAGGGCCATGTCCGCTCCGACGTCTCCGTCGACAACCCCGTTCCGAAGCCGCCCTTCTCGGGCACCCGCGTGATCAAGGGCATCCAGCTCAAGGAGTACGCCTCCTGGCTGGACGAAGGCGCCCTGTTCAAGGGCCAGTGGGGTCTCAAGCAGGCCCGCGCCGGCGACGGTCCGACGTACGAGGAACTGGTCGAGACCGAGGGCCGGCCCCGGCTGCGCGGGCTCCTGGACAAGGTCCAGACCGACAACCTGCTGGAAGCGGCCGTGGTCTACGGCTACTTCCCGTGCGTCTCCAAGGACGACGACCTGATCATCCTGGACGAGCAGGGCAACGAGCGGACCCGCTTCACGTTCCCCCGCCAGCGCCGGGGCCGCCGGCTGTGTCTGGCCGACTTCTTCCGCCCGGAGGAGTCGGGGGAGACCGACGTCGTCGGCCTCCAGGTCGTCACCGTCGGCTCCCGGATCGGCGAGGAGACCGCCAAGCTCTTCGAGTCCAACGCCTACCGCGACTACCTCGAACTGCACGGCCTGTCCGTGCAGCTGGCCGAGGCACTCGCCGAGTACTGGCACGCCCGAGTGCGCTCGGAGCTGGGATTCGCGGGGGAGGACCCGTCCCAGATCGAGGACATGTTCGCCCTGAAGTACCGCGGCGCCCGCTTCTCGCTCGGCTACGGCGCCTGCCCCAACCTGGAGGACCGCGCCAAGATCGCGCGGCTCCTCGAGCCCGAGCGCATCGGCGTCCACCTCTCCGAGGAGTTCCAGCTCCACCCGGAGCAGTCGACCGACGCGATCGTGATCCACCACCCGGAGGCGACGTACTTCAACGCCCGGTGAGTGCCCCGACGCGCTGGGGCGCGTACGACCGCGCACATTGATCGGATAAGTCGTACACTGGTCGGTCCACCGCAGGCCGGTTGCCCCTTGGCGAAAAAGGGGCAACCGGCCTGATCGTCCCTCAAGGAGGTGCGCCAGGATGACCAGTACGGTCCCCGCGCTCGGAACTCGTACGGCCGAAGGCTCAGCCCTGCAGGCCGTGCTCCTCGACATGGACGGAACCCTGGTGGACACCGAGGGGTTCTGGTGGGACGTGGAGGTCGAGGTCTTCAGCGCCCTCGGGCACACGCTGGACGACTCCTGGCGCCATGTGGTCGTCGGCGGTCCGATGACCCGCAGCGCCGGCTTCCTCATCGAGGCCACCGGGGCCGACATCACCCTCCCCGAGCTGGCCGTGCTGCTCAACGACGGGTTCGAGGAGCGAATCGGCCACTCCCTGCCGCTGATGCCGGGCGCGGCCAGGCTCCTCGCCGAACTCGCGGCGCACGAGATCCCCACCGCGCTGGTCTCCGCCTCGCACCGCCGGATCATCGACCGTGTCCTCGGCACGATCGGCTCCCACTTCTTCGCGCTGACCGTCGCAGGCGACGAGGTGGAGCGGACCAAGCCGTTCCCCGACCCGTATCTGCTCGCGGCCTCGGGGCTCGGTGCCGAACCGGCGAGATGCGCCGTCATCGAGGACACCACGACCGGTGTCGCCGCCGCCGAGGCCGCCGGCTGCCAGGTCGTCGTCGTCCCCTCGGTCGCGCCCATCGCCCCCGCCGCCCGCCGCACCGTGGTGACCTCCCTGGAAGAGGTCGACCTGCCCTTTCTGCACCGTCTGATGACGGAATTGCGCTAGTAGTTCACCGAGTGTGCGCCGCCGAATCACTCAGCGTGCGGTGCTGAATACGGGGAAAGGTCCGGCCACTTCCTTGTGGTAACCGCGGGCGAGGCTCCGTGGGAATTGATATCGGGGCGGATGGCTGAATTCCGGTACTCGCCAATCGAGTTGAAGGTGTGATGTTCGCCACTTGAAGGGGGGTCGACAGTGGGACCGACTTGTGCCCCCACCCCCCATTCGTGAAGGCCTGACGCGCCCTTGTGTCCCGATTGATGGAAGGCTGCACTCATTCCTTCCCGTGTCGGGTTATCGGTGCGTCCACGCCCGGTATCGCAGCGTGAGCGGGGGACGGTTCCGGTACCTGTGAGCCTTCGCCCTGGTGCGGACTAATGTCAGCGCCAGAACATCGCCGTGACCCCGTGACCCGCCGCGCCACCCCTGCATGCCGGTTCGCGGAAACTACAGCTCTGGAGAAACTCGAGCATGAACCGCAAGACTTTGGTGCTGTCGGCCGTGGTTGGCCTGCTCGCCCCGGTGCTCGCCGCGTGTGGTGGGTCCGACAGCGGGAGCAACAGCGGCGATGCCATCGTTGTCGGCACCACGGACCGGTTCACCGCGTCGAAGGAAGCCCCGGCTCCGCTCGACCCGGCGTACGCGTACGACGTCGGCACCTGGAACGTCCTTCGCCAGACCGTGCAGACGCTGATGGTGCAGCCGCGCGGTGACGGTGACCCGCAGCCCGACGCCGCCGAGAAGTGCGGGTTCAGCGACAGCGGCAACGAGCGCTACTCGTGCACGCTGCGCAAGGGCCTGGAGTTCTCCAACGGTGACGCGATCACCGCGGAGGACGTCAAGTTCTCGATCGACCGCGCGCGGGGCATCAAGGCGGACAGTGAGGTGTACGCCCTGCTGTCCACCATCGACACCGTCGAGACGCAGGGCGACCGCGAGGTGATCTTCCACCTCAACAGCGCCGACGCGACCTTCCCGTACAAGCTGTCGACCCCGGTCGCCGGCATCGTGAACCCGAAGGACTACGAGAAGGGCAAGCTGCGCGACGGCTTCTCCGTCGACGGCTCCGGCCCGTACACCCTGGAGACCGAGGTCAAGGACGACGCCGTCGTCAAGGCCGTGTTCACCAAGAACTCCCATTACAAGGGCCAGTTGAAGGTGAACAACTCCAAGGTCGAGATGCGCTCCTTCGAGGACGCCGCGGCCATGGGCTCGGCCCTCGAAAAGGGCGACATCGACCTGATGACCCGCTCGATGACGCCGGCGCAGATCACCAAGCTGGACAACGCTTCGGGCGGCAACGTCGACCTGAACGAGATGCCCGGCCTGGAAATCCGCTACCTGGCCTTCAACACCAACTCCCCGTCGGTGAAGACGCAGGCCGTCCGCCAGGCCATGGCGCAGGTCATCGACCGCGGTGAGCTCATCGCCAAGGTGTACGGAACGCAGGCCCAGCCGCTCTACTCGCTGGTCCCGGCGACCATCACGGGTCACTCCAACGCGTTCTTCAACGAATACGGGGACCCGAGCGTCAGCAAGGCCCGGTCCCTGCTGACCAAGGCCGCCATCACCACCCCGGTCAAGATGACCCTGCACTACACGACCGACCACTACGGCACGGCCACCGCGCAGGAGTTCGAGATCCTGAAGAAGCAGCTCAACAAGAGCGGCCTCTTCGACGTCACCGTCCAGGGCACGAGCTGGGACAAGTTCGTCCCGGCCGAGCGGGCCGGCAAGTACGACGTCTGGGGCATGGGCTGGTTCCCCGACTTCCCGGACGCCGACAACTTCCTGGCGCCGTTCCTCGACAAGAACAACTTCCTCAAGTCGCCGTACGCGAACGGCACCATCATCAACAACCTGATCCCCGAGTCGCGGCGCGAGGCGGACCGCCTCACCGCGTCCAAGAGCCTCACGCAGATCCAGGACATCGTCGCGAACGAGGTCCCGCTGATCCCGCTGTGGCAGGGCAAGCAGTACATCGCGGCGCGCGACGACATCACCGGCTCGGAGTGGGCGCTCAACTCCTCCTCCACGCTCCAGCTGTGGGAGCTCGGCCGCGGTGTGAGTGAGTGACCTCTGACCCGGGGCCCCACGGCCCCGGGTCCGACCCGGGGCCCGATCGGCCCCGGGTTCAGTAGATCCAACGACAAGGCACGTGCAAGTGAATATGCGTAACCAGTGGCCAGTCCTGCCGATCGTGGCGGGGCTGGCCTCCGGCCTGTTGACCGGTTGCGGCTCGGAGACGGGCGACACCGGGAGCAGTGGCTCCTCCGTGGTGATGGGGATGTCCGACGACGTCCTCGCCACCGACCCCGCCTCCGGCTACGACCCAGGATCGTGGCTTCTGTTCAACAACGTCTTCCAGTCGCTGTTGAGCTTCCCCAAGGGCGGAACCGAGCCCGAGCCGGAAGCGGCCAAGGAGTGCGCGTTCACGGACACGGGCACCAAGGTGTACACGTGCACGCTGCAGGACGGGCTGAAGTTCAGCAACGGTGACGCGCTCACCTCGGCGGACGTGAAGTACTCCTTCGACCGCATGCTGAAGATCAACGACGGTTCCGGTCCGGCGATCATGTTCCCCATGCTCGACAAGGTCACGACGCCGGACGCCAAGACCGTCGTCTTCCACCTCAAGTACGCCGACGCCACCTTCCCGAGCAAGATCGCCTCCGGCGCCGGCTCGATCGTGGACCACCAGGAGTACGCCACCAACGCGCTCCGCAAGGACAACGAGGCCGTCGGCTCGGGCCCGTACAAGCTCGACTCCCTCAGCGACGACCACGCCGTCTTCTCGGTCAACCCGAACTACAAGGGCACCGCCGAGGTCAAGAACAAGGGCGTCACGCTGAAGTTCTTCCACGGCGACCAGACCGGCCTGAAGAAGGCCCTCCTGGACAACCAGGTCGACGTCGCCTACCGAGGCCTCGCCGCCGACGACATCGCGGAGATCGAGAACCAGACCGCGACCAGCAGCGGTATCAACGTCGTCGAGGGAACCAGCGCCGAAGTCCAGCACCTGGTCTTCAACATGGCCGACCCGGTCGCGGGCAAGCCCGGCGTCCGCAAGGCCATCGCCTACCTCCTGGACCGCGACGCCCTCGTCGACGACGTCTACCAGAACACGGCGACGCCGCTGTACTCGATCGTCCCGGCCGGCATCAACGGCCACAGCACGTCCTTCTTCGACACCTACGGCGCCCACCCCTCGCGCTCCAAGGCCGAGGCCGCGCTGCGCACCGAGGGCGTCACCGGCAAGGTGAAGCTCACCCTCTGGTCGACCCCCTCGCGCTACGGTCCCTCCACGGACCAGGAGTTCAAGGCGATCGCCAAGCAGCTCAACGCCAGCGGACTGTTCGACGCGACCGTGAAGTCCGTCGCCTACAGCCAGTACGAGAAGGACGTCGCCGCCGGCAAATACGGCGTGTACGTGAAGGGCTGGGTGCCCGACTACCCGGACCCGGACAACTTCACGGCCCCGTTCTTCGGCAAGGGCAACGTGCTGAACAACAACTACACCAACAACACGATCACCGGCAGCCTCATCCCGAAGACGGCCGCCGAGAGCGACCGCGCCTCGACCGAGGCCGAATACGGCAAGCTCCAGACCCTGGTCGCCGAGGACGTACCGGTCATCCCGATCTGGCAGGCCAAGCAGTACGCCGTCGTGCGCGACAACGTCTACGGCGTCGAGAACTGCCTCGACGCCTCGACCGTGTTCCGTTTCTGGGAGATCAACAAGGACTGATCCCGAGCCGCGCCCCGGCCGACGTACGCGAAGGGCGCCCGTTCCGGACTGGAACGGGCGCCCTACGCGCTGCCTCCGGCGGACCGGAACCGGCCCGGCGAACCGGCTCTACTGCGCCCCGGGACGCACCAGCCCGCTCTCGTACGCGTACACCGCGGCCTGCACCCGGTCACGCAGGCCCAGCTTCGTCAGGACGTGCCCCACATGCGTCTTGACCGTGGTCTCGCTGACGAACAGGTCGGCCGCGATCTCCGCGTTCGACAGCCCGCGAGCCACCAGCTTCAACACCTCGACCTCGCGGTCGGTCAGCGTGTGCAACGTGTCCGGAACCGGCTCGTCGCCCGAGGGCAGATGGCTCGCGTACTTGTCGAGCAGCCGACGCGTGATGCTCGGTGCGAGCATCGCCTCGCCCGCCGCGACCACCCGGATCGCCTGCACCAGCTCATTGGCGGGCGCGTCCTTGAGGAGGAAGCCGCTGGCGCCCGCGCGCAGCGCCTCCACCACGTACTCGTCGAGGTCGAACGTCGTGAGGACGAGCACCTTCGCCGGACCGTCCCGGCCGGGACCGGTGATCTGCCGGGTCGCCTCGACACCGTCCATCCGCGGCATACGGATGTCCATCAGAACCACATCGGGTTGCAGCGCACGAACCTGATCGAGCGCCTGGAGACCGTCGCCGGCCTCGCCGACGACCGCAAGGTCCTGCTCCGCTTCCAGAATCATCCGGAAGCCGGTGCGCAGCAGCGGCTGGTCGTCGACCAGTAGGACGCGGATGGCCACGTAAGTCTCCTTCGCTAGTCCGGCCCCATTCTGCCCTGCTCCAAGGTCCCCGACTCGGGCGCCCTGACCGGGAGCGGATACGCCGGGGGAGTACCACCGAATTCCGGGCATACCGCCTGGTGATCGCACCAGCCGCAGAGCTTGGTGGGACGCGGCCGCCACTCACCCGTCTCCGTCGCCAGCCGGATCGCGTCCCACAGAGCCAGCAGCTTGCGCTCGACACGCTCCAGGTCCGCGATCACCGGGTCGTACGTCAGCACGTCACCGCTGCCCAGATACACGAGCTGAAGCCGCCGCGGCACCACCTGCTTCAGCCGCCACACCACCAGCGCGTAGAACTTCATCTGGAACAGGGCACCCTCGGCGTACTCGGGCCGCGGCGCCTTCCCCGTCTTGTAGTCGACGATCCGGACCTCGCCCGACGGGGCCACATCGACCCGGTCGATGATGCCGCGCAGCGTGAGCCCCGAATCGAGCCGCGCCTCGACGAACAGCTCCCGCTCGGCCGGTTCCAGCCGCGTCGGATCCTCCAGCGTGAACCAGCGCTCCACCAACTGCTCGGCCTCGGTGAGCCAGCGCGCGAGCCGCTCGCCCTCCGGGTCGTCCGCGAACAGCTCCACGACCTCCGGCCGGGACTCCCGCAGCCGGTCCCACTGGCCCGGGATCAGCGACTTGGCGCGCGGCGCGGTCCGGTCCGCGGCCGGGGAATCGAAGAGCCGCTCCAGGACCGCGTGCACCAGGGTCCCCCGGGTCGCCGCCTCGCTCGGCTTCTCGGGCAGCTTGTCGATCACCCGGAAGCGGTAGAGCAGCGGACACTGCATGAAGTCACTGGCACGCGAGGGCGACAGCGAGGCGGGCGCGCGCGCGACCGCCGGGGCCGGTCCGTCGACAGCGGGCGCGCCGGCGTCGGTGGCCGTTGCCGCGTCTTCGGGGACGGCGCCCTCGGTGCTGGTTTCCATGACGACAGACCTTACGGCCCACCACTGACAGTGACCCACCCCCGGCAGGGTCGACGACGCGGAAAACAGAGGGGGTGCCGGGGCGGAACGCGCCGCGACGGCCGCATACCATCGACCACAGACCCTCCTGCTCCGCACGACCGGGGGCGGGAGACGCTTCGAACGAGGGGACATCGTGGACGAGAGCGGCGGGAGCGGGCAGCCGCGGTCCGGTACCGGCGAGGCGACCGAGCACCACGAGAGGCCCCGGGCCTCCGCCGGTCCGGCCGCCGACGCCGCACGCCCCGGACCGGCCAGGCCCGAGACCCCCACCGGGCCGGCGCCAACGGCCTCCGATCACGACTCCCGGACCGAGGCGGACACCGACGGGGAACCGACCGCCCCGGCCGAGACCCACACCCCCGCCCTGGCCGAGACCGATCCGCACCCCGACGCCGACGCCGGGACCGACGACGCCACCCCCGCCCCGGCCCGGACCGACTCCGAGCCGCACCCCGCGCCCGTTCCGGAGCCCGAGTCCCCCACCGGACCGCCCCGCGAACCCCTGGTGAAGGTCCCCGCCTCCACGGAGCACACCGAGGAGACCGGAGCGCACGGCGCCCCCCACCGGCCGTCCGACGACCGCGCCGAGCCCCAGAGCGAGCCAGTGCCCGTCCCGGCCCGCGACGAGCTCGCCGACGCCCACCGGACCCTCGCCCGCTCGGGCAACGGCAAAGGGCGCGCACCGCGCCGCGGAAAGGAACCCGGCGGCGGGCTGCTGATGGGCCGGCCGTTCGGCGTGCCCGTGTACGTAGCACCCAGCTGGTTCCTCGTCGCCGCCCTGATCACCTGGGTGTTCGGCGGCCAACTCGACCGCGTCCTGCCCGAACTCGGCGCCGCCCGCTACCTCGTGTCCCTCTTCTTCGCGGTCGCCTTCTACGCCTCCGTACTCGTCCACGAACTCGCCCACACCATCGCCGCCCTGCGCTTCAAACTGCCGGTGCGCCGGATCCAGCTCCAGTTCTTCGGCGGCGTCTCGGAGATCGAGAAAGAGGCCGAGACCCCGGGCCGCGAGTTCGTGCTGGCCTTCGTCGGCCCGCTGCTCTCCCTCGTCCTGTCCGGCGTCTTCTACCTGGCCATGCTGCCCGTCGAGCCCGGCACGGTCCCCGGCGTCCTGCTGGGCGGCCTGATGATCTCCAACCTCATCGTGGCCGCCTTCAACCTGCTGCCCGGCCTGCCCCTCGACGGCGGCCGCATGCTCAGGGCCGTCGTCTGGAAGATCACCGGCAGGCCCATGAGCGGCACCGTCGCCGCCGCCTGGGTCGGCCGCGCCCTCGCCGTCTCCGTACTGATCGGACTGCCCCTGCTCACCCAGTCCGAGGCACTCGGCGCCGCCCCCGAGGACCTCGGCGGCATGGACACCGTCACCGACGCCCTGCTCGCCGCCATCCTCGCGGCGATCATCTGGACCGGCGCGGGCAACAGCCTCCGCATGGCCCGGCTGCGCGAACACCTGCCGGAACTGCGCGCCCGCTCACTCACCCGGCGCGCGGTCCCCGTCGAGACCGGCACCCCGCTCTCCGAGGCACTGCGCCGCGCCAACGACGTCGGCGCCCGCGCCCTGGTCGTCGTCGACGCCGACGGCGAACCACTCTCCCTGGTCCGCGAGGCCGCCATCGTCGGCGTACCCGAGCACCGTCGCCCCTGGGTCGCGGTCAGCGGCCTCGCCCAGGACCTCACCGACGGCATGCGGGTCTCCGCCGAGCTCGCCGGCGAGGACCTCCTCGACGCCCTGCGCGCCAGCCCCGCCACCGAGTACCTGGTCGTGGAGGACTCCGGCGAGATCTACGGCGTCCTGTCCGCCGCGGACGTCGAGCGCGCCTTCGTCAAGGCCATGGCCAGGCCCTCCTGACGATGGTCGGCGGCCCCGTCCGGGACCGGTAGGCTGTTCACATGTCCGAACCGACCGGTGCCGCCCGCAGGCGCGGGCCCTTCAAGGTCGGGGACCAGGTTCAGCTGACCGACCCCAAGGGCCGCCACTACACGTTCACGCTCGAGGCCGGGAAGAATTTCCACACCCACAAGGGTTCCTTCCCCCACGACGAGCTGATCGGCGCTCCCGAGGGCAGCGTTGTCCGCACCACGGGGAACGTCGCCTATCTCGCGCTGCGCCCCCTGCTCCCCGACTACGTCCTGTCCATGCCCCGCGGCGCCGCCGTGGTCTACCCCAAGGACGCGGGGCAGATCCTGGCCTTCGCCGACATCTTCCCCGGCGCCCGCGTCGTGGAAGCGGGGGTCGGCTCCGGCTCGCTCAGCAGCTTCCTGCTCCGCGCCATCGGCGACCAGGGCATGCTGCACTCCTACGAGCGCCGCGAGGACTTCGCCGAGATCGCCCAGCAGAACGTGGAGCGCTACTTCGGCGGCCCGCACCCCGCCTGGCAGCTCACCGTCGGCGACCTCCAGGACAACCTGAGCGACACCGACGTCGACCGCGTCATCCTCGACATGCTCGCCCCCTGGGAGTGCCTGGAAGCCGTCTCCAAGGCGCTCGTCCCCGGCGGCATCCTCTGCTGCTACGTGGCGACCACCACCCAGCTCGCGCGGACCGTCGAGTCCATCCGCGAGATCGGTTCCTTCAACGAGCCGACCGCGTGGGAGTCGATGATCCGCAACTGGCACGTCGAGGGCCTGGCCGTCCGCCCGGACCACCGGATGATCGGCCACACCGGCTTCCTGCTCACCGCCCGCCGCCTCGCGGACGGCGTCGAGCCGCCCATGCGCCGCCGCCGCCCCGCCAAGGGCGCGTACGGCGACGACTACACCGGTCCGAACGCCGACGGCGGAGCCGCCCGCTGACGTACCCAACGCACCACGACTGTGGCCGAGTTACCGGAGGTTTCCGGGAACTCGGCCACAGCGCTTTACCGTTGACGAACCATCAGAAAACCGGTCCACGGAATCAGTGGGAACCCCGCGACAGGCCCCCGAGCCCGCCGACGAGCCGCCGCACACAAGGCTGCTGACGGAACGCCAGAACCCTGGCGAACGGCTCGGCCCCGTGCCCGACAGGCCGTCCGCAAGGCAGGCACGAGCCTTCCACCCGTCCGAGCAGACGGCGCGGAAGGCCGCCGACGGGCCCAGCGAGAGCCGGACCCACGGGCCCGCGGCGCGCGTCGGCAGGTGACCCGAGCGGCCGGCCGACGGGGCCGCCCGAAGCCCGGCAGAACGCACCGCCGAGCCCACCCGCAGACCGCACGGAAGACGGCCCGCTCGACGACCGAGGAGCCGGGCCGCACCTCCCTCAGGACTCCCTCCCCGCGCCCGCCGGCGCTGCGCCCGGGCTTCGCCGGAACCGTGCCGGAAACTCCGCCGGAACTCTTCAGAAGTCCGGACCCCGCCGTTCCGCCAGGCTGTGACGTGTGGCACCATGCGGGACACCCCCACCCCCACCGGCACAGCCCTCGCGGGAGACACCCCTAGTGCAGCAATCCGTTGTCCCGGAACTGGCACACACACAGGCCAGCCCCATCCAGTGGGTCGCCACGGCCACCGCCATCGCCGGAGTCGTGGCACTGTCGTCCGTCCTCCAGCCCGACCCGGCGACGGCGGCCCAGCCAGGCGCCGGTACCAAACCGGCGGCAGCAGCCCCGGCGGCCGCCCCGGACCCGACCGGCGTGGACTTCCCGATCACCTGCGGGCCCGCCGCCGTACTCGTCGCGAAGAAGGCATCCGGAGACCTGGACGGCGACGGCCGCCCGGAGACCGTGGCCGTCGTCCGCTGCGACGCCGGCTCGGGCACCCCGCCCAGCGGCGTCTACGTCCTCACCCAGGCCGAGGGAACGAAGAAGCCCCGGGTCGTCGCGACCCTGGTCGACCCCAAGGACCGTCTGAGCGTCATGGACTTCGCCGTGCGCGACGGAGCCGTCACAGCCACGCTCCTCGGCTACTCCTCGCCCGACGTGCCGAGTTGCTGCCCGGACATCAAGGACAGCGCCAAGTGGCAGTGG
The DNA here is from genome assembly GCF_040611295.1 of Streptomyces sp. NPDC002935. Lineage (NCBI taxonomy): Bacteria > Bacillati > Actinomycetota > Actinomycetes > Kitasatosporales > Streptomycetaceae > Streptomyces > Streptomyces sp. NPDC002935. The sequence continues at coordinate 200,943 of NZ_JBEXNW010000012.1, read as the reverse complement.
AAGAACGGCGCGTTCCTCCGCTCGACGCCGCCCGAAGCACGGAGTCAGTGAGCGCCCCCTCGGGCGAAGACCGAACAAAACAGAACACCCTCCGCCCGGCGGAGGGTGTGAGAAACGAGACACCAGGTGACACGGAGTGGCCCAACGGTCACTCCGCGTCGGGACCGAAGACCTCGACCTTGTCCGAAACCCGACGCACGTGGATGCAGTCGCCCGGGCACTCCTTGGCCGAGTCGGTCACATCACGCAGAAGCGGCAGCGGTACGGGCGTTGTGGCGCCCACGGCCTGCAGCAGCTCGTCGTCGGGGCTCTTCACGTAGGCCAGACCGTCGATGTCCAGCTCAAAGACCTCGGGCGCGTACTGGACGCAGATCCCGTCGCCGGTACAGAGATCCTGGTCGATCCAGACCTCGAGCGCCTCGCCGTCGACTGCGGCCTCCTGCTGCACGGTCATTTCTCCTGCCGTTTTCTGCGTCGAGCGAACCTGAGACTGGGGAATCGGGCCAGCTCTGACGGGTGTTGAACACTTCGACCCTACCTCCGCCCGCTTCCCAATCATGTTCGGTGGGTATTCCCCTGGCGTGAGGGAGAGCGCAAGGGTGAAGATCGGACACACCCCTAGAGTCTTTGTGATCTAGGGGTTTCAATCGACACCCACCCAGGTAGGGTCTGGAAGCGTCCAGCTCCCCTTGGAGGAGGTGAGGACCGTGGCAGCCCACGACGACGACATGAACCGCGGCATCCGCCCGGGACGAGGGTCCGATGACCCCGCCGGACAGATTGCCTACCTTGAGCAGGAGATCGCCGTCCTGCGACGCAAGCTCGCCGACTCTCCGCGGCACACGAGGATTCTCGAAGAGCGGATCGTCGAGTTGCAGACCAACCTGGCCGGCGTGTCCGCACAGAACGAGCGGCTCGCGAACACGCTCCGTGAGGCCCGCGACCAGATCGTGGCCCTCAAGGAAGAAGTCGACCGGCTCGCACAGCCGCCGGCCGGCTTCGGTGTCTTCCTCACGGCGAACGAGGACGGCACGGCGGACATCTTCACCGGGGGCCGCAAGCTCCGGGTGAACGTCAGCCCCAGCGTGGAGCTCGACGAGCTCAGGCGCGGCCAGGAAGTGATGCTCAACGAAGCTCTCAACGTGGTCGAGGCCATGGAGTACGAGAGCGTCGGCGAGATCGTCACCCTCAAGGAGATCCTGGAGGACGGCGAGCGCGCCCTCGTGCAGGGGCACACCGACGAGGAACGGGTGGTCCGGCTCGCCGAGCCACTCCTGGACGTCAACATCCGTCCCGGAGACGCCCTGCTCCTCGAACCTCGTTCCGGCTACGTCTACGAGATCGTTCCCAAGAGCGAGGTCGAGGAACTCGTCCTCGAAGAGGTCCCGGACATCGGCTACGAGCAGATCGGCGGTCTGGGCGGCCAGATCGAGATGATCCGCGACGCCGTCGAGCTCCCCTACCTCTACCCCGACCTCTTCAAGGAGCACGAACTGCGGCCGCCCAAGGGCGTCCTGCTGTACGGGCCCCCCGGATGCGGAAAGACGCTCATCGCCAAGGCCGTGGCCAACTCACTGGCCAAGAAGGTCGCCGAGGTGACCGGACAGGCCACCGGCAAGAGCTTCTTCCTCAACATCAAGGGCCCCGAGCTCCTGAACAAGTACGTCGGTGAGACCGAGCGGCAGATCCGGCTCATCTTCCAGCGCGCACGGGAGAAGGCCAGCGAGGGCACCCCTGTCATCGTCTTCTTCGACGAGATGGAGTCCCTCTTCCGCACCCGTGGGTCGGGCGTCAGCTCGGACGTGGAGAACACCATCGTCCCGCAGCTGCTCGCCGAGATCGACGGCGTGGAGGGCCTGCAGAACGTCGTGGTCATCGGCGCCTCGAACCGCGAGGACATGATCGACCCCGCCATCCTGCGCCCCGGCCGGCTCGACGTGAAGATCAAGATCGAGCGCCCGGACGCCGAGGCGGCGAAGGACATCTTCCAGAAGTACCTCACCGAGCGTCTCCCGCTGCACCCCGAGGACGTGGGAGAGCACAGCGGCGACAGGGCGGCCACCGTCCACGGCATGATCCAGACAGCCGTGGAGCAGATGTACGCCGAATCGGAGGAGAACCGCTTCCTGGAGGTCACCTACGCCAACGGTGACAAGGAAGTCCTCTACTTCAAGGACTTCAATTCCGGCGCCATGATCGAGAACATCGTGGGCCGCGCCAAGAAGATGGCCATCAAGGACTTCTTGGAGCACAGCCAGAAGGGCCTCCGGGTCTCCCACCTCCTCCAGGCCTGCGTGGACGAGTTCAAGGAGAACGAGGACCTGCCCAACACCACCAACCCGGACGACTGGGCCCGGATCTCCGGAAAGAAGGGCGAACGGATCGTGTACATCCGTACGCTCATCACCGGAAAGCAGGGCGCAGACACCGGACGCTCCATCGACACGGTGGCCAACACCGGTCAGTACCTGTAAAAGACAGGGCGGCTGCGGGTGCCCTTCGCGGGTATCCGCAGCCGACTGTTTTTCAGGCCACGGCCGGACTACAGCAATGACGCAAATGATCTCCCCACCAGCGCAAAGGCGTTCTAGGCTCTTCGTACCGCCGAGTGCGCCAGTGCGGGGACGGGCACCGCACACGCACCGGAGCGCCAGCGGTACTTGAGCAGCGCCCCCGACCGAGGGCGCCGCCGGGCAAGGAGGGCCGCATGACCGTACGGCGAGTAATGGGCATCGAGACGGAGTACGGGATCTCCGTCCCCGGTCACCCCAACGCCAATGCCATGCTCACCTCGTCCCAGATCGTCAACGCCTACGCGGCGGCGATGCACCGGGCGCGCCGCGCCCGCTGGGACTTCGAGGAGGAGAACCCGCTGCGGGACGCGCGAGGCTTCGACCTCGCCCGGGAGGCCGCCGACTCCAGCCAGCTCACCGACGAGGACATCGGCCTGGCCAATGTCATCCTCACCAACGGGGCACGGCTGTACGTCGACCACGCACACCCGGAGTACAGCTCCCCCGAAGTCACCAATCCGCGGGACGCCGTCCTGTGGGACAAGGCCGGCGAGCGCATCATGGCGGAGGCCGCGGAGCGAGCGGCCCAGCTCCCGGGCGCCCAGCCGATCCACCTGTACAAGAACAACACCGACAACAAGGGCGCCTCGTACGGCACGCACGAGAACTACCTGATGAAGCGGGAGACCCCCTTCTCGGACATCGTGCGGCACCTGACACCGTTCTTCGTCTCACGCCAGGTCGTCACCGGAGCGGGCCGCGTCGGGGTCGGCCAGGACGGGCACGAGCACGGCTTTCAGCTCAGCCAGCGCGCCGACTACTTCGAGGTCGAGGTGGGCCTCGAGACCACGCTCAAGCGCCCCATCATCAACACCCGCGACGAACCGCACGCGGACGCGGAGAAGTACCGCCGGCTGCACGTGATCATCGGGGACGCGAACCTCTCCGAGATCTCGACCTATCTGAAGCTCGGCACGACGGCGCTGGTCCTCTCCATGATCGAGGACGGCTTCATCGCCGTCGACCTGGCCGTCGACCAGCCCGTACGCACCCTCCACCAGGTCTCCCACGACCCGACCCTCAAGCGACTGGTCACGCTCCGCAGCGGACGCACACTCACCGCGGTGCAACTGCAGATGGAGTACTTCGAGCTGTCACGCAAGTACGTCGAGGAGCGGTTCGGGGCGGACGCCGACGAGCAGACCAAGGACGTCCTGCTGCGCTGGGAGGACACCCTCAACCGCCTGGAGAACGACCCGATGAGCCTCTCCGGAGAGCTCGACTGGGTCGCCAAGCGGGAACTCATGGAGGGCTACCGGCGCCGCGACGGCCTCGACTGGGATGCCGCCCGGCTGCACCTGGTCGACCTCCAGTACGCGGACGTACGCGCCGAGAAGGGGCTCTACAACCGTCTCGCGGCCCGGGGCAAGATCAAGCGCCTGCTGGACGAGAGCGAGGTCGAGCGGGCCCGCACCAAGCCGCCGGAGGACACCCGCGCGTACTTCCGCGGACGCTGCCTGGAGCAGTACGCGGACGACGTGGCGGCGGCCTCCTGGGACTCGGTGATCTTCGATCTGCCGGGCCGGGACTCGCTCCAGCGCGTTCCAACCCTGGAGCCGCTTCGCGGAACGCGTAATCACGTCAAGGAGCTCCTGGACCGCTGCCGTACGGCCGAGGACCTGGTCAGGGTCCTGTCGGGCAACTGAGCTTCCGCCCGGACGGCACCGGCCGGACAGGGTGGAATACGCGGCGTGAGGGAATCATCGAGGTGGTCCCCGTACGTTGTGGCAACTGCGGGGCCGATGTCGGACCCTGCTTGTAGGGTCTGATCAAGAACGTCGAACCGAGCGGGGTGAGGGTTATGGCGACCAAGGACACCGGCGGCGGACAGCAGAAGGCGACGCGTTCCACCGAGGAGGCCGAGGAGCAGGCGCAGGACGCACAGGCGACCGACGACCTCAAGGAACGCCAGGAGAAGCTGAGCGACGATGTCGACTCGGTTCTTGACGAAATTGACGATGTACTCGAGGAGAACGCCGAGGACTTTGTCCGTAGCTTCGTTCAGAAGGGTGGAGAGTGATTTCGCCTTCGATTTGAAGGCGGGATCGGGGGCTCCCTGAGTGAATGAAGAGCTGGAGTTGCGGCGCTGCTCTCGGTGCAAGCGAGGCTTGCCGAGAGCGGCGTTCGCGAACAACAAGTCGACGCCTGACGGTCTCCAGGCGCACTGCCGGGAGTGCGTGGCTGAATACTCAGCGGCGCACTACCGGCGGCGCCGGGAAGCCCTTGGCAAGATGGTGCGCGAGAAGGCGGACGTCCCTGCGGGACACAAGCTGTGCCGAACCTGCGGGATTGTGAAGCCGCACAGTGATTGGCATCGAAACGCGTCGGCGTCGGACGGTCTGAACACCCGGTGCAAGGCGTGCAGGGCCGTCAGGGCGCGCGAGGATCATCTGAAACGCAACTACGGCCTCACCGAAGCCGACCGTGACGCGATGGTCGCCTCTCAAAAGGGGCTCTGCGTGATCTGCCTGAAAGCTCCTGCCATTCATGTGGATCACTGCCACAAGACGGGTAGTGTCCGTGGCGTACTGTGCTTCAACTGCAATTCGGCCATCGGCAAGTTGGGAGACGATCCCGACGCTGTTCGTCGGGCTGCCGCCTACCTGGAGGGAAACGCGTGGAAGCCAACACTCGTAGCACCGGGCGTCTACCGGCTGCCTTCCTGACGCCCGGGTCGGCGTCGTTCATGGACTTCCTGTCCGAGCACCAGCCGGAGATGCTGCCCGGCAAGCGGCAACTGCCGCCCGTCCAGGGTGTGATCGAGGCCCCGCACGGCACGACCATCGTCGCGGCCACGTTCCCCGGCGGGGTGGTCCTCGCCGGTGACCGGCGGGCCACCATGGGCAACATGATCGCCCAGCGCGACATCGAGAAGGTGTTCCCGGCCGACGAGTACTCGGCGGTGGGCATCGCCGGTACGGCGGGTCTGGCGGTCGAGATGGTGAAGCTGTTCCAGCTGGAGCTGGAGCACTTCGAGAAGGTGGAGGGCGCCCAGCTCTCCCTGGAGGGCAAGGCGAACCGCCTGTCCACGATGATCCGTTCCAACCTCGGCATGGCCATGCAGGGCCTCGCCGTGGTCCCCCTCTTCGCGGGCTTCGACGTGGACCGCGGCAAGGGCCGTATCTTCTCCTACGACGTCACCGGCGGCCGCTCCGAGGAGCACGGCTACGCGGCCACGGGCTCCGGCTCGATCTTCGCGCGCGGCGCCATGAAGAAGCTCTACGCCAAGGACCTGACCGAGGACCAGACCGCCACGCTGGTCATCCAGGCCCTGTACGACGCGGCAGACGACGACTCGGCGACCGGTGGTCCCGATGTCGCGCGCCGGATCTACCCGATCGTCACCGTGATCACCGAGAGCGGCTTCCGCCGGCTCACCGACGAGGAGTCCTCCGAGATCGCCCGCGCGATCCTCGAGCGGCGACTCGAGCAGCCCGACGGCCCGCGCGCCGCGCTGCTCTGAGACCGGCCGCTTTTCCAGGTGATCCAGTGACTTCGACAGAAAGGGACGGATAACCGGTGTCGACGCCGTTCTATGTCTCACCCCAGCAGGCCATGGCCGACCGGGCGGAGTACGCCCGCAAGGGCATCGCCCGTGGCCGCAGCCTGGTCGTGCTGCAGTACGCCGACGGCATCGTGTTCGTCGGCGAGAACCCGTCCCGCGCGCTGCACAAGTTCAGCGAGATCTATGACCGGATCGGCTTCGCGGCCGCCGGCAAGTACAACGAGTACGAGAACCTGCGGATCGGCGGCGTGCGCTACGCCGACCTGCGGGGCTACACGTACGACCGTGACGACGTGACCGCCCGTGGTCTCGCCAACGTGTACGCCCAGACGCTGGGCACGATCTTCTCGTCGGCGGCGGAGAAGCCGTACGAGGTGGAGCTGGTGGTCGCCGAGGTCGGCGAGACGCCCGACGGCGACCAGATCTACCGGCTGCCGCACGACGGTTCGATCGTGGACGAGCACGGTTCTGTCGCGGTCGGCGGCAATGCCGAGCAGATCAGTACCTATCTGGACACCCAGCACCGGGACGGGATGTCGCTGGCGGAGGCTCTGAAGCTGGCCGTCCAGTCGCTGTCCCGGGAGCCCAACGGCGGCGAGCGGGAGATTCCGGCGGAGCGGCTGGAGGTCGCCGTGCTGGACCGGACGCGGCCGCAGAAGCGGAAGTTCAAGCGGATCGTCGGCCGTCAGCTCGGCCGGCTGCTGGAGGCCGGAGGAGCGGAGACCGCGACGGAGGCCGAGGACGCCGACGACGAGTGAGGTCTCGGTTCGACCTGGCGCCCGTCCGTCGGGTGCTCATACGGAAGGGGCCGCCCCGGTGCACACCGGCGCGGCCCCTTCCGTATGCGGGCCGACGTCCGGTGGGCCCCCGGGTGAGCAGGGTGGTGTCTAGGCGCCCGGCGGGGCCGTGGAGCCGCGTACGACCAGTTCGACCGGGATGTCCCCCTGAGGGGGTGTGCGGCCGTCCAGGACGGCCAGGAGGGCCTTCATGCCCTGTTCGCCGAACCGTTCCGCGTCCAGGCGGACCGTCGTGAGTTCCGGGTCGAGGGCCCGTGCCAGGGCGAGGTCGTCCAGGCCGGTGATGGAGATGTCGTCGGGGATGCGCAGGCCGAGGCGGCGGGCCGCCTTGTAGGCGCCCGCGGCGAGTTTGTCGTCGTCGCAGATCACGGCCGTGGGGCGCGGGCCGGGGGCGGAGAGGGCCGTCTGGGCCGCCGCCAGGGCGTCCTCGAAGGAGATGGGTGCCCTGGCGGTCCGCAGGTCGGTCCCGGGGACCTCGGAGAGACGGGCGGCCAGTTCCTGGGCGCGGACCTCGAAGGTCCAGGACGGGATGTCGGCCGCGAGGTGCAGGAAGCGGCGGTGGCCCAGTTCCAGGAGGTGGCCGGTGACCTGGCGTACGCCGTCCCTGATGTCGAGGTTGACGGTCGCCGCGCCCTGGCTGCCCAGGGGGTCGCTGTCGAGCATCACCAGGGGGAGCTGGTCGCCGCGGATCGCTGTGAGGGCGTCGGCGGCCATGGAGGAGGCGATCACGCCGTCGAGGGCGGCCGGGGCGGAGCCGAAGGGGTCGCGGGCGGGGCCGATGCCCTCGGGGGAGGGGTAGAGGACCACGCCGAAGCCGTGTTCGGCGGCCACGCGGGCCGCGCCGGTGTAGACGCCCGCGAAGAACTCCGTGGTGAGGGCGGGGACCACCAGGAGGACGGTGCGGGTGCGGCCGAGGCGGAGGTTGCGGGCGGCCAGGTTCGGGCGGTAGCCGAGCTCCTGGGCCGCGTCCCGGACGCGCTCGGCCGTCGCCTCGGAGACCCGGCCGCGCCATTTGTCGCCCAGTACCAGGGAGACCGCTGCCTGGGAGACCCCGGCGGCCTGGGCGACGTCCCGGCTCGTGGGGCGCGTGCTACCTCTTGCCACCGTCGGCTTGCTCCTTCGCCTGGACTCCCGGACAGCGCACATGGTACGTATGGAGGACGACGTTATACGTAACACTTGATCGTCGCACGCTACGAGAAGGGCATGCCATGGCCGCGGGATACCTGGAGATCCTCCGGGCGAGGCACGCCACCCGGCTGCTCGTCGGCACGCTCGTGGGGCGGCTGCCGAACGCCACCGCGGCCATCGCCGTCGTGCTGTTCGTCCGGGCCGAGGGCGGCACGTACAGCCTGGCGGGCGCGCTCGCCGCCGTGTACGGCGTGGCCAACGCGGTGGGACAGCCCTTGCTCGGACGGCTCGTGGACCTCTACGGGCAACCGCGGGTGCAGCTGCCCGCGGCGCTCGTCTCGGCCCTCGGAATGGGCGTCTTCGCCTTCGTCGGGACCGGCCGGCCGGTGCTCGCGTGTGCCGCGATGGCCGTGGCCGGGCTCTTCACGCCTCCCCTGGAGGGGGGCCTGCGGGCGCTGTGGCCCTCCGTCCTGCGCAAGGAGGAGCAGGTGCACACCGCGTACGCGATGGACGCCGTGGCGCAGGAAGTCATGTTCACGGTCGGGCCGTTGCTCGTGACGCTGTGCGTCTCGCTCTGGTCCGCGCAGGCCGCGCTGCTGATCCTGAGTGTCATCGGCGTCCTGGGCGCCCTCTCGGTGGTCCTCTCGCCGCCCTCGCGCGCGTGGCGTTCGGCTCCGCGCGAGGCGCACTGGCTCGGCGCCCTGCGCTCACCGGGACTGCTGGCCCTGCTCGGGGCCTTCCTGTTCGTCGGGATCGCGCTCGGCTCGATCACGGTCGCCGCGGTGTCGTACGCCGACGCGCACGGTGGGGACGTGGTGTACGGCTGGCTGATGGCGGGCATCGGCCTCGGTGCGCTGCTGGGCGGCGCGGTCTACGGGGCGCGCCGGTGGGGCGGGGCTCCGGAGCGGCGACTGCGGGTGCTCGTAGCCCTTCTGGCGGTGTGTTACGTCCCGTTGGTGCTGGTGCCCGGTCCGGTCGCCATGACCGCCCTGACGACGCTCGCCGGAGTGTTCCTGGCGCCCTGTATCGCCTGCGCGTTCGTCCTCGTGGACCGGCACGCTCCGACCGGTACGGTCACCGAGGCGTTCTCGTGGCTTGTGACGACGTTCACCGTGGGCGCGTCGGTCGGGACGGGCCTCGCCGGGCCCGTCGTCGAGTGGGGCGGGGCGGGGCGGGGCTTCGCCGTGCCGGGGGTCGCGGGTGCCGCCGCGCTGGTGGTTCTGCTGGCCACGGGGCGGGTCCTCGCAGCTACCGGCAGGGGTGCGGTCGTTGCGGTCTCATCGGAAAATGATCCAAACCGTGCCGTCGAACCCCGTTTCAGCTCAGGGGATCGGGCGTAATGTTCAGTCATGGACCGCCGCATTTTCGGGCTGGAGAACGAGTACGGCGTCACGTGTACGTTCAGGGGACAGCGCCGCCTGTCTCCCGACGAGGTGGCGCGGTACCTCTTCCGCCGTGTCGTGTCATGGGGCCGCAGCAGCAATGTCTTTCTGCGGAACGGTGCCCGCCTTTATCTCGACGTGGGATCACATCCGGAATACGCGACACCCGAATGTGACAACGTGACGGAACTCGTCACCCACGACAAGGCCGGCGAGCGCATTCTCGAAGGACTCCTGGTGGACGCCGAACGACGCCTGCACGAGGAAGGAATCGCGGGCGACGTCTACCTGTTCAAGAACAACACCGACTCGGCGGGCAACTCGTACGGGTGCCATGAGAACTATCTGGTGGCCCGGCACGGGGAGTTCTCCCGACTCGCGGACATCCTCATTCCGTTCCTCGTCACGAGGCAGCTGCTGTGCGGTGCCGGCAAGGTGCTGCAGACCCCGCGCGGTGCCGTGTACTGCGTCAGCCAGCGAGCCGAGCACATCTGGGAGGGTGTCAGTTCCGCGACGACCCGCTCCCGGCCCATCATCAACACGCGTGACGAGCCGCACGCGGACGCCGAGCGCTACCGTCGGCTGCACGTCATCGTCGGCGACTCGAACATGTCCGAGACGACCATGCTCCTCAAGGTCGGTGCCACCGACCTCGTGCTGCGCATGATCGAGGCGGGCACCGTGATGCGCGACCTCACGCTGGAGAACCCCATCCGGGCGATCCGTGAGGTCAGCCACGACATCACGGGCCGGCGCAAGGTGCGCCTCGCCAGTGGCCGTGAGGCCTCCGCGCTCGAGGTGCAGCGCGAGTACTACGAGAAGGCCGTGGACTTCTGCGAGCGCCGCGGCATCCGGACCGGAACCGTCGAACAGGTCCTCGAACTGTGGGGTCGTGTGCTCGACTCGATCGAGGCCGAGGACCTCGACCGGATCGGCACCGAGATCGACTGGGTAATGAAGTACCAGCTCATCGAGCGGTACCGGGCCAAGCACAACATGACCATGTCGCACCCGCGGGTCGCGCAGATAGACCTCGCCTACCACGACATCCACCGCCGTCGTGGCCTCTACTACTTGCTGGAGAGGAAGGGACAAGCCGCTCGGATCTGCAACGACTTGAAGATCTTCGAGGGCAAGTCGGTGCCGCCGCAGACCACTCGGGCGAGGCTGCGCGGCGACTTCATCCGGCGGGCTCAGGAGCAGCGCCGCGACTTCACGGTCGACTGGGTGCACCTGAAGCTCAACGACCAGGCACAGCGCACGGTGTTGTGCAAGGACCCGTTCCGTTCGGTGGACGACCGGGTGGAGAAGCTCATCGCGGGAATGTGAGCCGGGAGTTCCGCGGGTGAAGCGGAACGCAACGCGGGGCGCCGTACGTTATCCGTACGGCGCCCTTCTCACGTCGTAGAGTTGCGCGCACGCCATCAACCAAGATCGACCGATACGAGGCCCTCACCGTGCGCCGACGCTCACTCCTTCTCGCCGTACCCGCTGGACTGGTCACACTCGCCGGATGTGGTGACGACGGCAAGTCAGACACGGCGAAGTCCAGCAACAGTCCCTCGCCCTCGGCGTCCGCGGCGGCCTCCGCGCCGCCCCCGCCGAAGATCGTCGACGGCCCGCTGCCGGCGATCACCGCGGGGACGAAGTTCGGGGAGAAGCCGACGGTCGCCAAGGGCACCGGGGAGCCGTCGAAGGATCTCGCGGTCAGGACGGTCATCGCGGGCAATGGCCAGACGGTCGCGGAGAACGACTACATCCAGGCCAACTACCTGGGCCAGATCTGGGCCACGGCGAAGGTCTTCGACAACTCCTACGACCGCAAGACGCCGCTGGTCATCCAGCTCGCGCAGGGCGGCATCATCGACGGCTGGCGCTACGGCCTGGTCGGCAAGAAGGCCGGCAGCCGTGTCGAGATGTCGGTCCCCCCGACCTGGGGCTACGGCACGCAAGGCAACGCACAGGCGGGCATCAAGGGCACCGACACGCTCGTGTTCGTCGTCGACATCGAGAACACGTTCAACTCCAAGAGCTCGGCCAAGGGCAAGGACGTCCCGCAGAGCGACGCGGCCCTGCCGAAGGTCGGCACCAATACGAACGGCGACGCCCCCAAGATCACGGTGCCGAAGTCGGACGCTCCCACGAAGCTCGTGGCGACCTATGTGATCGAGGGCGACGGCGAGGAGGTCAAGGCCGACAGCAGTGTCCTCGTGCAGTACCAGGGAGTGCTCTGGGACACCGGCAAGGAGTTCGACTCCACCTACAAGCGGGGTCAGCTGACGTCGTTCTCGCTCCAGCAGGTCGTCAAGGGCTGGGCGCAGGGTCTGACCGGCAAGAAGGTGGGCAGCCGGGTCCTCATCGTGATCCCGCCGAAGCTGGGCTACGGCGACAACCCGCCGGAGGGCAGCGGCATCAAGAAGGACTCCACCCTCGTCTTCTCGGTCGACATCCTGGCGAAGATGTAACCCCCTCGGGGATGTAAGACTGTCCGTGTTGCCTTTACGTACACAAGCAGGAGCAAAGACGTGAGCATCGAGAAGCCCGAGATCGACTTCCCGGGCGGCGAGCCCCCGGCGGACCTCGAGATCAAGGACATCTGGGAGGGCGACGGCGCCGTCGCCAAGGCGGGCGACCGCGTCAAGGTCCACTACGTGGGTGTGGCCTTCTCCACCGGCGAGGAGTTCGACGCCTCCTGGAACCGCGGTACCCCGCTGGAGTTCAAGCTCGGCGTCGGCCAGGTCATCAGTGGCTGGGACAAGGGCGTGCAGGGCATGAAGGTCGGCGGTCGCCGCCAGCTGGTCATCCCGGCGCACCTCGCGTACGGCGACCGCGGCGCGGGCGGTGCCATCGCTCCCGGCGAGACGCTGATCTTCGTCTGCGACCTGGTCGCGGTCTGAGACCGGCGTCGGACCGTAATGCGGTCCGATCGTCGTGGAGAACGGATCATGGAGAGCGGATCACGGAGAAGGAAGCCGGTCCGATCTTCGTATGCCGTGTGATCGCGGTCTGACCGGATCCGATCATCTGGGGCCCATGCCTGCCCGGGCATGGGCCCTCGGCTTTTGCCGCGACACTCCGGAGCGGTACGGTCATCGGTCGGAAGCACCATAGGAAGGGCGTCGATGGCCATTGCCAAGGCCGAGCGGCTGATGAACCTCGCACTGTGTCTGCTCGGGACGCGGCGGCCGCTCAGCAAGCGCGAACTCCGCGAGTCCATCGAGGCCTATCTGGAAGCCGGGTCGGACGACAGCTTCAACCGGATGTTCGAGCGCGACAAGGACGATCTGCGCGAACTCGGCCTGGTCATCGAGACGGTGGAGAACCTCGACGGCGAGGTCGGCTATCTCGCCCGCCGCGACAGCAACCGCCTGCCGCCCATCACGCTTGACGCCGAGGAGGCCGCCGCCCTCGGTCTGGCCGCCAAGGTCTGGCAGCAGGCCCGGCTGGCCGGTGCCGCGAGCGGCGCGCTCCAGAAGCTGCGCGCCGCGGGTCTGCCCGAGGATGTGGACCCGTACGAGTCCCACGGCGCTCTGGAGCCGCACATCCCCGTCCACGAGGCCGCCTTCGAACCCCTGATGCTGGCCTGCCGCGACCGCCGCCCGGTCGTCTTCGACTACCGCAAGGCCACCGCCGCGCGCCCCGAGACCCGGCATGTCGAGCCGTGGGCTCTGGAGTGCTGGCGCGGCCACTGGTACCTCGCGGGCTGGGACCGCGACCGGGGCGCCGAGCGGGTCTTCCGGCTCTCCCGGATCACCGGCAAGGTCCGCGCGCGTGCGGGTCGCTACACGGCCGAGGTGCCCGATGTCGTCACCGTGCGCGAGACGGTCGCCGGCTGGGCGGGGGAGATCGCCGACCGTTCCGCGCTGATCCGGCTGCGTTCCGGCTCGGGCTACCCGCTGCGGGCCAAGGCCGTCTCCGTACGGGAACTGGAAGACGGCTGGGACGAGTTGGAGATTCCGTACGGGCACGGCCTGGACGCCTGGCTCGTCGAGTTCGGGCCGGACGTCGTGGTCGTGGAGCCCGCCGAACTGCGGGCCGATGTGGTCGACCGGCTGCGCGCCGTGGCCAAGGGCTGAGGGGAAACGTAGGAAAGTGGCAGGAAAACCGGCCAGGCCCACGAACGCGATCGACCAGACTCGGCGGATGCTCTCGCTGGTGACGTACCTGCGCGAGCGCCCCGGCGCCCGCGTCGGCGATGTCGCCCGGGCGTTCGGGATCACCGAGGACGAGCTGATCTCCGACCTCGACGTGCTGCCGCTGTGCGGGACCAGTTTCCGCGGCGGCGATCTGCTCGACATCGACACCGACGGTGACCGGATCTGGTGGCACAACCCCGACGACGTCGCCGCGCCGCTGCGGATCGCCGCCGACGAGGCGACCGCGCTGCTGGTGGCCGCCCGCGCGGTGTCCACCCTGCCCGGGCTGCGCGAGGGCGACCGGCAGGCGCTGCTGCGGGCCACCGCCAAGGTGGAGGCCGCCTCAGGGGAGGCGGCGGGTGCCAGCTCCCGGCTGTCGGTGACCTTCGAGTCCGAGGGCGGCGTCTTCGCCGAGGTGGACCGGGCGATCTCCGAGCGGCGCCGGCTCTGGATCCGCTACTACTCGCCCTCCCGGGACGAGCTGAGCGAACGCGAGATCGACCCGATCCGCCTGGTCAGCGTCGGCCACACCTATGTGGAGGCCTGGTGCCGCCGCTCCGAGGCGCGCCGCACCTTCCGGCTCGACCGGGTCGCCGAGATCCGCATCATGGACGAGCCGTCCGCGCCGCCCGAGGTCGAGCTGCGGGACCTCTCCGAGGGGCTGGTCCAGCCCGCGGCCGAGGACCCCGAGGTGGTGGTCGAGGTCGGTCCGGGCGGGCGCTGGGTCGCCGAGTACTACCCGCACGACAGCGCGGATGAGCTGCCGGGCGGCGGGCTGCGTATCACCTTGCGGACCCCCGATCCCACGTCGCTGCGGCGGCTGGCGCTGCGTCTCGGCGGTGACGGCCGGATCGTCTCGCCGCAGGACCTGGCGGACAGTGCCCGGAGCGCGGCCCGCGAGGCGCTGGCCGCGTATGACGGGCCGGACGGGCTCGAAGGGGTGGAGGACGGGCCGTACGAGAGGCGGGAGCAAGGGCTTTGAGCACGTCGTCGATGTCTGGTGCGCCGGGGAGGCCGGGCACCTCGGAGAAGTCGGGTGCCGCGCGGCGGACGGGGACGCCGGGCCGGACCGGGGTGTCTTCGGGTGCTCCGGAGATGTCGGTCGTGACGGCCTTCGCCGGGATGAGAAGGGCGGTCGAGGTGATGTTCAAGGCCGCCTGTCCCGACTGCCGGGCCGGTTTCGAGCTCACGCCGGGTGCTCTGCGGCTGGCCATCGGCGCCAGCAGCCGCACCACGTTCTACTCGTTCACCTGCCCCGAGTGCGGTTCCGCCGTCCGCAAGCCCGCGGGAGAGCGCATCGTCGAGTTGCTCACCGGCGGCGGGGTCCGCACGCTGCGACTGCACTCCACCCTCTAGGGTCGTCGTCATGTTCTGGCCGATGTTTGCGATCGCTGTGGGGTTCCTGGGAATCGCGGTTCTCGGAGTGCTCGCTGTCCGTGTCTTCCTGGAAGCGGAGCGTCTGGGCAGACAGGTGGCCGACTCCGCGCGCCGTATCAACAAGGCCGCCGATGACCTGGAACGGGCCGCCGTCGGGGCCGCTCGCGCTATGGACGCGGTATGAGTCGTTCCATGGATGAGCAATGAGTCACTGCAGCCTGTCAACTTCGTGCCGGGGCCAGGTACGCTCAAGGTCGCGGCCCGGATAACGAGGCGCGGACCGCGAACTGGGAGTACGCACAGGGATTGCCCCGCGTTCACCCCTGAGCGTTACGATCGCTGTCACCACGACGATCGGACACATGTCCGACCGATCGGACAGCACCCCGACCATGCAGCCTCGGTGAGAAGGTAAAGACTTATGTTCGGAAGGCTCGGAGCTCCCGAGATCATTCTCATCCTCGTCGTCATCATCCTGCTGTTCGGCGCGAAGAAGCTTCCGGACATGGCGCGCTCCCTCGGCAAGTCCGCCCGGATCCTCAAGAGCGAGGCCAAGGCGATGAAGGACGAGGGCAGCAACCCCGCCCCGGCCGGCCCGCCCAGCACCGACGAGCAGCCCCCGGCTCAGCGCACCATCCAGGCCTCTCCCGGCGACGTGACCAGCTCGCGCCCGGTCAACGAGCCGACGGACACGACCCAGCGCTGACGCAGGGCCGGTGATCTCCGGCCCCCCGCATGAGATGAGGATGTGGGTTGCTCAAGTCTGCCCGCAACACGGAGAGGGACCCCGAGGGGCGCATGCCCCTCGCGGACCATCTTCGCGAGCTCCGCAACCGGCTCGCGAAGGCGGTGCTGGCCATCGTCCTGGTGACGATCGTCGCGGCCTTCTACTACAACGACATCATCGACTTCTTCACGAAGCCGGTCCTGGACTCCGTCGGGTGTCCGGAGACCTTCGCGGAGCTGGCGAAGCAACCCAAGAACCACCGGTGCGCACAGATCACCATCAACGGTCTGCTCGCCCCGTTCACCCTGGCACTGAAGGTCTCCCTGATGGCGGGCGTCGTGCTCGCCTCGCCGGTCTGGCTCTACCAGCTCTGGGCGTTCGTCGCCCCGGGTCTGCACCGGAGCGAGAAGAAGTACGCGTACGGGTTCGTCGCCTCGGGTGTGCCGCTGTTCTTCGGCGGCGCCTTCTTCGCCTACAAGGTGCTGCCCACCACGGCGAAGGTACTGATCGAGTTCACGCCGAACGGCGTCGACAACCTGCTGCCGTTGGACGACCTGCTCGACCTGGTCACGCGCATGGTGGTCGTCTTCGGACTCTCCTTCGAGCTGCCGCTGCTCCTGGTGATGCTCAACCTCACGGGCATCCTCACCGGCCGGCGCATGCTGGGCTGGTGGCGCGCGATGATCATGGGCATCACGGTCTTCGCCGCCCTCGCCACCCCGAGCACCGACCCGCTGACCATGCTGGCGCTCGCCGGGCCGATCTGGATCCTGTACTTCGGCGCGGTCGTCTTCTCGCTGCTCAACGACCGGCGCAAGCGTCGGCGCGATGAGGCCGGACCGGCCGACGACGAGGCCTCCGACCTCGATCTCACCCCCGAGGACATCGGCGAGACCGAGCCCGTGACGGCCCGTGGGGCCCTCCCGGAGCAGGCCACCACGGACCGGGTCAACGGTTATGACGACGTGACCTGACGAAGCCCGGGACCTCGTAGGGTCAGGGCTGTGACCAGCGAGATCACCCTCTTCGTCAACCCCACCGCGGGCCGCGGCCGGGGCGCCCGCGCGGCGCAGCCGGCCGCTTCCGCTTTGCGTGCCGCGGGATTCTCCGTCCGGACGGTCCTCGGCGAGGACGCGGCGGACGGCCTCACGCGGGCGCGAGAGGCGGTCGCGGGCGGCACCGGCGCCCTCGTCGCGGTTGGCGGCGACGGCATGGCGAACCTCGCCCTGCAGGCCGTCGCCGGTACCCGTACCCCGCTCGGCCTGGTCGCCGTCGGCACCGGCAACGACTTCGCGCGCGCCCTCGGCCTGCCCGTGGGCGACCCGGCGGCCTCGGGGCGCCTGATCGCCGAGGCACTCAAGGACGACCGGACGCGGGATGTCGACCTGGGCCGGGTGAACGGCACGTGGTTCGGCACCGTCCTCGCCTCGGGGTTCGACTCCCGGGTCAACGACCGCGGCAACCGGATGCGGTTGCCCCTCGGCCGCTTCAAGTACGACGTCGCCATGCTCGCCGAACTGGCCGCCTTCCGGCCCTTCGCGTACCGGATCACACTGGACGGCGGCGAGACCCGGGAGATCGAGGCGACGCTCGTGGCCGTCGGCAACGGATCGTCGTACGGCGGCGGCATGAGGATCTGCCCCGGCGCGGACCTCGGTGACGGGCTGTTCGACATCACGGTCGTCGGGGACTGCAGCCGCACGACGCTGCTCAAGGTGTTCCCGAAGGTCTACCGGGGCACCCACGTCGATCATCCCGTGGTGACCGTGCACCGGGCGGCCCGCGTCGAGATCGTCGCCGAGGGCATCACCGGGTACGCCGACGGGGAGCCGCTCGGACCGCTGCCGCTCAGAGCGGACTGCATACCGGCGGCCGTGCGGGTCGCACTTCCCTGAGCTGCGGGGATCGGGGCCTCACCGCCGCGGATCCGGATAATGATCGTCCTGTTGTCAGTGCGTCCCGGTAGGCTCGAAAGCACGATGACAGAGGACCTCTCACCGGCCGAGCGGTACGCGGCAGCACGCAGGCGCGCTGTCGAGCAGGCCACCGCGCTCGCCTCCTTCCGCGAGATGTACGACTTCGGCCTCGACCCCTTCCAGATCGAGGCCTGCCAGGCGCTCGAAGCGGGCAAGGGTGTGCTGGTGGCCGCGCCCACCGGCTCGGGCAAGACGATCGTCGGCGAGTTCGCCGTCCACCTCGCCCTCGAGCAGGGCAAGAAGTGCTTCTACACGACACCGATCAAGGCGCTCTCCAACCAGAAGTACGCCGACCTGTGCCGCCGTTACGGCGCGGACAAGGTCGGCCTGCTCACCGGCGACAACAGCGTCAACTCCGAGGCCCCGGTGGTCGTCATGACCACCGAGGTCCTGCGCAACATGCTGTACGCGGGCTCGCAGACCCTCCTCGGACTCGGCTACGTGGTGATGGACGAGGTGCACTACCTCTCCGACCGCTTCCGCGGCGCCGTCTGGGAGGAAGTGATCATCCACCTCCCCGAGTCGGTGACCCTGGTGTCGCTGTCGGCGACCGTGTCGAACGCGGAGGAGTTCGGCGACTGGCTGGACACCGTGCGCGGCGACACCCAGGTGATCGTCTCCGAACACCGGCCCGTCCCGCTGTTCCAGCACGTGCTGGCCGGGCGGCGGATGTACGACCTCTTCGAGGAGGGCGAGGGCCAGCGGAAGGCCGTCAACCCCGACCTCACGCGCATGGCGCGCATGGAGGCCAGCCGCCCGTCGTACCAGGACCGCAAACGGGGCCGCGCGATGCGCGAGGCCGACCGGGAGCGTGAGCGCAGACAGCGCTCGCGCATCTGGACGCCCGGCCGTCCCGAGGTCATCGAGCGGCTCGACAACGAAGGACTGCTGCCCGCCATCACGTTCATCTTCAGCCGTGCGGCCTGCGAGGCCGCCGTGCAGCAGTGCCTGTACGCCGGCCTGAGACTGAACGACGACGCGGCACGCGCCCGAGTGCGTGAACTCGTCGAGGAGCGCACCGCCTCCATCCCGGACGAGGACCTGCACGTCCTCGGCTACTTCGAATGGCTGGAGGGTCTGGAGCGCGGTATCGCGGCCCACCACGCGGGCATGCTGCCCACCTTCAAGGAGGTTGTCGAGGAGCTGTTCGTCCGCGGCCTCGTCAAGGCCGTCTTCGCGACGGAGACCCTCGCGCTGGGCATCAACATGCCCGCCCGCTCGGTGGTGTTGGAGAAGCTCGTCAAGTGGAACGGCGAGCAGCACGCCGACATCACCCCCGGCGAGTACACCCAGTTGACCGGACGCGCCGGCCGCCGTGGCATCGACATCGAGGGCCACGCGGTCGTGCTGTGGCAGCGCGGCTTCAGCCCCGAGCACCTGGCGGGGCTCGCGGGCACGCGCACCTATCCGCTGCGCTCCAGCTTCAAGCCGTCGTACAACATGGCGGTGAACCTGGTCGAGCAGTTCGGGCGGCACCGCTCACGCGAGCTTCTGGAGACGTCCTTCGCGCAGTTCCAGGCCGACAAGTCGGTCGTCGGGATCTCCCGGCAGGTGCAGCGCAACGAGGAGGGTCTCGAGGGCTACAAGGAGTCCATGACCTGCCACCTCGGCGACTTCGACACGTACATGGAGCTGCGCCGCGAACTCAAGGACCGCGAGACCGAGCTGGCCCGGCGGGGCATGTCGGAGCGCCGTGCCGAAGCGGCCGTCGCCCTGGAGAAGCTGAAGCCGGGCGATGTGATCCATGTACCGACCGGCAAGTACGCCGGGCTCGCGCTGGTGCTGGACCCCGGGCTGCCCGCGGGCCGGTCGAACGGCCACCGGGGCTTCGAGCAGCACGACGGCCCGCGCCCGCTGGTGCTCACCGCCGAGCGCCAGGTGAAGCGGCTGGCCTCGATGGACTTCCCGGTACCGGTCGAGGCGCTCGACCGGATGAGGATCCCCAAGTCCTTCAACCCGCGCTCGCCGCAGTCCCGGCGCGACCTGGCGTCCGCCCTGCGCACCAAGGCCGGGCACATCGTCCCGGACCGGCACCGCAAGAAGCGCTCCGACGCCGCCGACGACCGCGAGATCGCCCGGCTGCGCACGGCGATCCGCGCGCACCCCTGCCACGGGTGCAACGACCGCGAGGACCATGCCCGTTGGGCCGAGCGCTACCACCGCCTGCAGCGTGACACCTCGCAGCTGGAGCGCCGTATAGAAGGACGGACGAACACCATCGCCCGCACCTTCGACCGGATCGTCGCCCTCCTCACCGACCTGGACTATCTGCGCGGCGACGAGGTCACCGAGCACGGCAAGCGGCTCGCCCGGCTGTACGGCGAACTCGACCTGCTGGCCAGCGAATGCCTGCGCGCCGGCGTCTGGGACGGGCTCGCCCCCGCGGAACTGGCCGCCTGCGTCTCGGCGTTGGTGTACGAGTCCCGGGCCGCCGACGACGCGATGGCGCCGAAGGTGCCGTCCGGCAAGGCCAAGGCCGCGCTCGGTGAGATGGTGCGCATCTGGGGCCGACTCGACGCGCTGGAGGAGGACTTCGGGATCAGCCAGACCGAGGGGGTCGGCCAGCGCGAGCCGGACCTCGGCTTCGCCTGGGCCGCCCACGAGTGGGCGTCCGGCAAGGGCCTCGACGAGGTGCTGCGCGAGGCCGAGATGCCCGCCGGTGACTTTGTGCGCTGGTGCAAGCAGGTCATCGACGTCCTCGGCCAGATCGCGGCCGCCGCGCCCGTCTCGGGCGGCGAGAGGTCGACGGTCGCGAAGAACGCGCGCAAGGCGGTCGACGCCCTGCTGCGCGGAGTGGTGGCCTACTCGTCGGTGGGCTGACGACCGGCGGCCCGGCCGTCGGTGAGCCGAGCCGACGCGGCCGGTGGCGTGCCGTCCTCCCTGTCCGGGAGGCGGCGCCCACCGGCCGCGCCTGTTTCGGCGGGGCGCGGCCGGCGGCTCCGCGCCGTTCTCGGCGGGTTCGCGGCCGGCGGCTCCGTTCCCGTCGTGGCGGGGTGCAGCCGGCGGCTCCGCTTCCGTCGTGGCGGGGTGCGTCGCGGGGCTCCGTTCCCGTGTCGGCTTGGTGCGTCCTGTGGCCCCGCTTCCGTCGTGGCGGGTGCGTCGCGCGGCCCCGCTTCCGTGTCGGCCGGGTGACGTCGGCGGCACGGGCGGATCAGCGGCTCGGGCGGATCAGCGGCTCGGGCGGCTCAGGGGTTCGCGTGGCTCAGGGGTTCGGGTGGCGGCTCACGTACGCGCGCCAGCCGCCGTACTCCGTGATGTCGGGCGCGCCCTCCAGCACGCCGGGTTCGCACAGGAATCCGGGCACGTGGCTGCCGTCGGCCAGTTCGACGCTGCCCAGCGTCATCGGGCGGGGGACGGCCGCCAGCAGGCGTCCGAGGCCCTCCGCCGGGAGGTTCCACACCTCGGCCTCGACGGCGGCGCCGCCCGCGCCGACATGGACGAGGCCCGGCTTCGGCGGGCTGGTGGCCAGGGCGTGCAGGCGGTAGACGGCGGCCGTCGTGGTCGTGCGGTCGAGGCGGGCGCCCAGGGACAGCAGCTGCGTGTTGAGCGGCTGCCCGGACAGATGCGCTCCCACCACGGCGAGGCGCGTCTCGTGCTCCAGCGTGCGGGCGATCCGTGCGAGACGCTCGTCGGTGAACGCACGTCCGATCAGCATCACGCCGAACGGGAGTCCGGCGGGTGTCCGCCCGGCGGGGACGGCGACGGCGGCGAGGTCGAAGAGGTTCGTGGAGTTGGTGAAGCGGCCCAGCCGGGCGTTGGAGCCGAGTGGATCGGCGGCGACCTCGGCGAGCGTGGGATGGCCGGGCGCGGTGGGCAGGAGCAGCGCGTCCGCGTCGGCCAGTTCGGAGAGCGCCCGGGTGCGCAGAGAGGCCAGTCGTTCCTGGTCGGCGTAGAGCCGGTGGGCCGGGATGTCCCGGGCGCGGGTGATGATCCCCGCGACGGTCGGGTCGAGACCGGTACCCCCCTCGGAGATCAGTTTGTCGACAAAGCTCCCGACCGCCGTGTAGCGCTCGGCGACGAACGCGCCCTCGTAGAGCATCGCAGCGGCCTCGGTGAACGGGGTGAGGTCGAGGGTGCGTACCTCGGCGCCGGCCGCGACGAGCCGGTGCACGGCCGCCTCGTACGCCTCGGCCCAGCCCTCGTCCAGTTCGCCGAGCTGTGCCGTCGGCGGGACGGCGACGCGCCAGGGGCCGGGGGTGCGCTGGGGGAGTGCGGGGAGTTCGCGCCCGGAGGGGGACGCCAGGTACGCGAGGGCCTGTTCGGCCTCCGGGAGTGTGCGGGCGAACACGGTGACACAGTCCAGGGAGGCGCAGGCAGGGACGACACCGGTGGTCGGCACCAGGCCGCGGGTGGGCTTCAGGCCGACGATGCCGTTGAACGCGGCGGGGACGCGGCCGGAGCCGGCGGTGTCCGTGCCGAGGGCGAGGTCGACGATGCCGAGGGCCACCGCCACGGCCGATCCCGAGCTGGAGCCGCCGCTGATCCTTTCCGGGTCCAGGGCGCCCCGGACGGCGCCGTGGGGGGAGCGGGTGCCGACCAGGCCGGTGGCGAACTGGTCGAGGTTCGTGGTGCCGAGGACGACGGCTCCGGCCGCGCGGAGGCGGGCGACCGCGGGGGCGTCGGCCCCCGGGGTGTAGGCGTAGGCCGGGCAGCCGGCGGTGGTCGGCAGGCCCGCCACGTCGATGTTGCCCTTCGCGGCGAAGACCTTTCCGGCGAGCGGGAGGTGCTCGCCGGCGGCGACGCGGGCGTCCACGGCCCGCGCCTCCGCCTCGGCCTCCGGCCGGGGGCGCAGGTCGATCCAGATCTCCGGGCGGTCTGCGGCCTCGATGCGGGCGTACGCCATGCGGACTCGGGTGAGGGCGGACATCGGAACTCCTTGAGCTGGGGTGCTTCTCTCGACTGAGGGCGGGCGGACGCGCCGCGCCGCGGTCCGCCCCCCAGGGGGGTTCCCCTGTTCCGGTGGGACGGGGACCCAGCGGGACGGGAATTCGGGGGAACGGAACCCGACGGGACGGGAACCCGGCGGAGGACCGGCCGGGCACGGGGCGGACGGGCGCGGACCGGTGCGGGTGGCGGCGGGGTCGGTGCGGTCGGGTGCGGGGCGAGGGTGTGGACAGTGCGGGTGGCCGGAGGGGAATCCCGGGTGGGAATCCCGGACGGGAATCAGGGTGTCGACGGTTCCAGGGGCGCCAGCACCAGCAATGCCGTGCCCGCCTCCACCTGGTCGCCGGGTTTGGCGAGGATCTGCCGGACCACGCCGTCGATCGGGGCGGGGACGCGCGACTCCATCTTCATCGCCTCCAGGGCGAGCAACGGTTGACCCGCCGTCACCGTCTCACCCGGCTCCACGTTCAGCTGCCACACCGACGCGGCGAACTCGGCCTCGATCAGACGGCCGCCCGCCGGGACGCTCACCTCGGCGGCCGTAACCGGCGGGGCGCCCGCCGTCTGCGCGCGCGTGAACTCGCCCGCCGCCTCCCAGGCGTCGCGCTCGGCGGAGAACGCGCCGCCCTGCCGGGACCGGAACTCCGCGATGGACTCGGCGTTCTCGGCGAGGAAGTCCTCGTACGCGGCGAGCGAGAAGGTGCCCTCCTCGACGCGCGGCACGAAGCGGCCGGAGATGATGTCGGCTCGCAGCTCCAGGAGTTCGTCCGCCTCCACCGGGTACCACTTGATGCGGTCGAAGAAGCGCAGCAGCCAGGGCGAACCCGGCTCGAACGCGCCGCGCTGCTGCCAGCCCGACCACACCTGGGTCGTACGGCCGACGAACTGGTAGCCGCCCGGGCCCTCCATGCCGTAGACGCAGAGGTAGGCGCCTCCGATGCCGACCGAGTTCTCGGCGGTCCAGGTGCGGGCCGGGTTGTACTTGGTGGTGACCAGTCGATGGCGGGGGTCGAGCGGGGTGGCGACCGGGGCGCCCAGGTACACGTCGCCCAGGCCGAGGACGAGGTACTCCGCGTCGAAGACCGTGCGGTACACGTCCGCCACCGAGTCCAGGCCGTTCACCCGGCGGATGAACTCGATGTTCCACGGGCACCAGGGCGCGTCGTCGCGGACGCCCGCCATGTAGCGGGCGATCCCCTCGCGGGTCGCCGGGTCGTCCCAGGACAGGGGGAGGTGGACGGTCCGGGAGGGGACGACGAGCTGGTCGCTCGGGGGCAGGGCGCGAACCGTCCGCCGCACGGCCTCCAGGAGTTCGCGCTGGGGCAGACGGCGGGGGTCCGCCTGGATCTGGAGGGAGCGGATGCCCGGCGTCAGATCCGTGACGCCGTCCAGATCCGCCGTGGTCACGGCCTCCATGAGCGCGTGGACGCGCATGCGCAGGGCCAGGTCCAGTTGCATGGGCCCGAACTCGACCAGCAGGTTGTCGTCGCCGCTGCGGCGGTACGTCACATCGCCGTCCCGTGCGAGCACCCCGCCGTCGACGATCGCGGGCCGCGCCGAACCGTCGTCGGCGAGCGGCGCGAAGCGGACCGTGTCGCCGGGGCGGAGCTGGCCGAGCTTCCAGCGCTCGGTGCTGACGACGGTCGCCGGGCAGACGAAGCCGCCGAGCGAGGGGCCGTCCGGGCCGAGCAGGACGGGCATGTCGCCGGTGTAGTCGACGGCGCCGACCGAGTAGGGCGTGTCGTGGATGTTGGACGGGTGCAGTCCGGCCTCGCCGCCGTCCGTGCGGGCCCAGCGCGGCTTCGGGCCGATGAGCCGTACGCCGGTGCGGGCCGAGTTGAAGTGGACCTTCCAGTCGGCGGCGTAGAAGTCGTGGATGTCGTCCTCGGTGAAGAACTCCGGTGCGGCGTGCGGTCCTTCGAGGGCGCCGACCCGCCACTCGGCCGTGAAGCCGGGACGGTCGCCGGGTGGCACGGGAGCCCCGAGTGCCGTGACCGCTCCGCCGTGCAGTACGTCTCCGGTCCGCAGGGTCCGGCCCCCGTGGCCGCCGAACCGGCCGAGCGTGAAGGTGGAGGCGCTGCCGAGGAACGCGGGGACGTCCAGGCCGCCGCCCGCGAACAGGACGTAGCTACGCAGGCCGTGCCCGGCGGGCGCGCCGACCTCCAGCACCGCCCCGGCCGGCACGGTCACCGGCTCCCACTGGGCGATGGCCGCCCCGTCCACGGTGACCGGCGCGGGAGCTCCGGTGACACACACCGTGGTGGCGTGCGTGAACCTCAACGCCGGTCCCTGCAGGGTGCATTCGAGGCCCGGCGCGCCCTCGGGGTTGCCGAGCGCCCGGTTGCCGAGCCGGAACGAGAGGTCGTCCATCGGGCCGCACGGCGGTACCCCGACCTGCCAGTAGCCGGTGCGGCCGGGCCAGTCCTGCACGGTGGTGAGCGTGCCGCCGGACACGACCTCGACGCGCGGGGTGGGATCGGTGACGCCCGCCAGGGTGGCCGTCGAGTGCTGCGCCCGCCGGAAGGACGGTTCGGCGAGGGCGGCCCGCACCAGACCGAGGTTGGTCTCGATCCCGTCCACCCGGGTCCTGGCCAGCGCCTCGTCGAGCCGCTCCAGGGCGTGCGCCCGGTCCGGCCCGTACGCGATGATCTTCGCGAGCATCGGGTCGTACGACGTGGTGACCTCGGTGCCCGTCTCGACCCAGCCGTCCACGCGGACGCCGCCGGGGAAGTCCACCCGCGTCAACAGGCCCGCGCTCGGCCGGTGTTCGCGCGAGGGGTCCTCGGCGTACACCCGGGCCTCGACGGCGTGACCGCGGGGCGCTCCCGGGTCCTGTACGACCTCGGACTCGCCCCTGGCCAGGCGCAGCATCCAGGCGACCAGGTCGACGCCGTAGATCTCCTCGGTGACCGGATGTTCCACCTGGAGGCGGGTGTTGACCTCCAGGAAGTACGCCTCCTCGCGGGCGGCGTCGTAGACGAACTCGACGGTCCCGGCCGAGCGGTAGCCGACCGAGGCACACAACTCGCGGGCGGCCAGGGCGAGTCGGTCGCGCACGGGGGAGGGGAGGTCCGGCGCGGGCGCCTCCTCCAGGACCTTCTGGTTGCGGCGCTGGAGCGAGCAGTCGCGGTCGCCGAAGGTGACGACACGGCCGTGGCCGTCGCCGAAGACCTGTACCTCGACATGGCGGGCGTGTTCGACCAGGCGTTCCAGGAAGACCCCGGCCGAGGAGAAGGAGGCCGACGCGACGCGCTGCACCCGCTCCCAGGCCTCGGTCAGTTCATCGGCGGATCGACATGCCGACATGCCGATGCCGCCGCCACCGCCGGTGGCCTTGAGCATGACGGGGTAGCCGATGCGGCCGGCCGCGTCCAGCGCCTCGGGAAGGCCGGAGAGCAGTCCCGTGCCCGGCGCCAGTGGCACCCCCGCGGCCTCGGCCGCCGCCCGAGCCGTGTGCTTGGCGCCGAACAGCTCCAGCTGCTCGGGCGTCGGCCCGACGAAAGCGATCCCGGCGTCCTCGCAGCGCCGTGCGAACGCCGCGTCCTCGGACAGGAATCCGTAGCCGGGGTGGATGGCTCCGGCCCCGGTGTCCTTGGCCGCCTTCAGGACCAGGTCGGCGTCGAGATAGGACTCCTTCGCGGGTGCCGGGCCGAGGCGGACGGCCTCGTCGGCGAGCCGGACGTGGGGCGCGGCACGGTCGGCGTCGGAGTACACGGCGACTGTGCGCAGGCCCAGTTCGCGGGCGGTCCGGATGATCCGGACGGCGATCTCGCCGCGGTTGGCGATCAGCAGGGTGTCGAACGTCATGCGGACGCGCCGATCGTCATGGCGACCGCCGTCGGTTCGAAGCCGTTGCACGGGTTGTTGATCTGGGGGCAGTTGGAGACCAGCACGATCACATCGCGCTCGGCGCGCAGGGTCAGCCGGAGCCCCGGCGCGGAGATGCCGTCGACGATGCCCAGGGTGCCGTCCCGCTCGACCGGCACGTTCATGTACCAGTTGATGTTCGAGACGAGGTCGCGCTTGCCGAGGCCGTAACGGGCGCCCTCCGCGAGGAAGTTGTCCACGCAGGCGTGCTGGGACCAGGTGTGGTGCCCGTAGCGCAGGGTGTTCGACTCCTTGGAGCAGGCGCCGCCGACCGTGTCGTGCCGGCCGACCTCGTCCTCGACGACGGTCATCAGCGGGGTGTGCTCGTTCGACATCAGCACACTGCCCGTCGTCAGGAAGATGTTCCCCTGCGCCTGGATCGTGTCGGGCGCGCTGTAGCGGACGGCGGTGTCCCCGGCGTCGTACACCAGGAAGTCGACGGCCTGGTTGCCGTGCAGATCGGTGACGGTGAGCGTCTCGCCGGCGCGGACGACGGCTGACCAGGCGGCCCTGGCCGGGACGGTGACGTGGGTCATGCGAGCCCCCTCGTGGCAAGGAATTCGGCGGTGTTGAGGAAGGCGCGGCGGCCCTCGGGCGTGGCCTCCCACAGCGGGTCGCCCGCCGCGGTGGCCCGCGCGCGCCAGGCCAGCACCTCCAGGGGGGTGCTCGTGTAGTCCGGGCGCGGATCGGCCGGGTGCGGCACGTTCGCGATCAGCACGGTGACGTCCTGCTCGGCGCGGAGGGTGACGCTGCCACCCGCGCCGGCCGAGCCGGTGAAGTCCACCGAGCCGTCCTCGCGTATCTCCGCTCCCTGGAAGAAGGAGAGCGAGGGCGGCAGATCGCGGGGCGTGAGCCCGTTCTTGGCGGCGGCCAGTTTGAACAGCTCGCGTCCGGCCGGGGACGCGGACTGCGCAGTGCCGTCCCCGTACCGCTCCGTGTTGCGTACGAGCGTGGAGGTGCCGCACAGGGCGTCGTGCCGTCCGGCGGAGTCGGCGACCACCGAGGCCAGTACCCGGCCCTGGTCGGAGAGGAGCAACTGCCCCTGGCCCAGGTAGGCGTTCCACTGGACCTTGACCGTGTCGGCTACGTTCAGGCGCTCCCACGGACGGTCCGCGACGTACAGCAGGACGTGCGCGCAGGCGTCGCCGGTGAGGTCGCTCAGGCGCAGCTCGGTGCCCCGGGCCAGCACCTTGTGCGTGTAGTTGCCGCCCGCCACGGTCTCCGCCCACACGAGATGGCCCGCCTCGCAGGGCGGTGCGGGCCAGTCGCCCGCGGGGACCACGGGCATGGCCTCGGCGCGGGTTCCCTGCTGTGCGCGGGCGTGGTCGCGTGCTCCGTAGGTGGTCGCTGTCGCCATCGCGGGTCCTCCGGCTCCTGGGTTATTTCTGTCGCCCGACAGAAATTAGGGGCGGGGTGGGTCGCGGCCGTGTCCCGTGTGTTGCCGCGCGGTTACCCCTCCCTCACGGACGGTGCGCCGCCAGGGACGGCCGGGGTCCGCGCGCCGCCGCCCGGTGTCCGCCGCGCGGATCGCGGCACCCCGTCGGCGTGGCGGGTGTGTGCGAGGATCGAACGCATGGGAACGGGTGGCGGGCGACGGGTCGGCAGGCCGCGGGCCGCGCAGCGGCCGGAGAGCGGGCTGACGCCGCGCGCCGAACTGCTCGACGCAGCCGCCGAGTTGTTCACGACGCGGGGATACGCCGCCACCACCACGCGCGCCGTCGCCGAGCGGGCGGGCATGCGCCAGGCGTCCATGTACCACTATGTGTCCGGCAAGGAGGAGCTGCTCGCCGAGCTCCTGGAGTCCACGGTCACGCCCTCGCTGGCGTTCGCCCGCGAGCTCCTCGCCGACGACACGGCGCCGGCGGGGGACCGGCTGTGGCAGCTGTGCCGGGCCGACGTGGAGGTGCTCTGCGGGGGCCCGCACAACCTCGGCGGCCTCTATCTGCTGCCCGAGGTGCGCACCGAACGCTTCGCCGGCTTCCATGCCGTACGCGCCGAACTCAAGGACACCTACCGTCAGTTGCTCGCCGCCACGCCGGCCGGCGGCGCACTCGCCAAGAGCGAGCTGGATCTGCGTACGGATCTGCTGTTCGGGCTGATCGAGGGAGTCATCCTCGTGCACCGCTCCGATCCGCAGCGCCCGGTGTCGGCCTTCGCCGAGGCCACGGCGGACGCGGCGCTGCGCATCGCCGGGATCTGAGGCTTCACCGCCGCTTCACCCTGCGGGGGCGTCGATTTCGTATGCCCGCACGCCGTCACGCACCGTGTACGAATGGAGGCTCAGCGTGCAAATGGGGCCGAGGGTACTCCAGTCACTCGGGCGATTTCAGGTGCTTGCTGAATATGACACAGCGATGATCCGGTCGGACTAAGCTCGCCCGCAGCGCACCGAGTTGGGATGTAATCGTGCGCTTGTTCCCAAAAGTTCCGAAGATCACGTTTGATCCGTGCCGATCCATGCCGTTTCCCCCCACAAACATCCTCCACCCCCCAGCCGACTTGTCTCAGAGGGCATACATGGTGAGTGTTCAATCGCCTCCCGGTGGCCGTGAACTTCCCTACGCGCGCGTGCTGTTGCTGCCGGCCGTACTGATGGCCGTGGCGACCGGCACGGCCGTCGCCGCCGTGACGGAGCCGGCCCGGGCCGCGGTCGCCCTGTGCGGCGGCTTCGCCACGCTGCTGGTCATCGCCATCGGTGGTGAGGCAGTCCGCCGCGGCCGCGTCGCCCGTGAGCTGCGGGCCGACTTCGCGCGCCGCACCGCCTCCCTGGAACAGCGCATCGCCGCGCACGATCAGGAGATCGTGCATTTCACCCGGGAGATCCTGCCGCACGCGATCGACCGACTGCACGACGGAGATTCGCCCTCGGAGGTGGTGCGCACCCTGGGCCGCGGCAACCCGGACCTCCGCGAAATTCCCAAGTCGCAGCAGGAGCTGCTGAAGAAGCTGCTCAAGATCGTCGACACCGAGGAGTCGATGCGCGACGCCGCGCAGCGCTCCTTCGTCAACATCGCCCGGCGCGTCCAGGCCATCGTCCACCAGCAGAACAACGAACTCCGCGAGATGGAGGAGGACCACGGGCGCAACCCCGAGGTCTTCGACGACCTGCTGCGCATCGACCACGGCACCGCGCTGATCGGCCGGCTCGCCGACTCCATCGCCGTGCTCGGCGGCGGCCGCCCCGGACGCCAATGGCCCGAGCCCGTACCGCTGTTCAGCGTGCTGCGCGGGGCGATGTCCCGCATCCTGGAGTACCGGCGCATCGAGCTGCACAACATCGTCGACGTCGCCGTCACCGGCGTGTCCGTCGAACCGCTCATCCACGCCCTGGCCGAACTCCTGGACAACGCCACGCGGTACTCGCCTCCGCACACCAAGGTGCACGTCACCGCCATCGAGGTGCAGACCGGCGTCGCCATCGAGATCGAGGACGGCGGCGTCAGCCTCAGCGACGAGGCCCGCGGCAAGATCGAGGAACTGCTCCGGCTGGCCGCGGCGGGCGTCGACCCGAACGTCATGGGCCAGGCACCCCGGCTCGGCATGGCCGTCGTCGGACGACTCGCGCAGATGTACAGCATGCAGATCTCGCTGCGGCAGTCGGCGTACGGCGGTGTCCGCGCCGTCCTCGTCGCCCCGCGCGCCATGCTCACCACCGACTTCGCCCCCGGTCTCGCGCACGGCATCGGAGCCAACTCCGTCGCCGGCATCGACAACGGCGGGGTCGAGGGCCCGGCGCGCAAGCCCAAGAAGCGCCGGCCGACCACGGGCCCCCGCATCCCCTCGTCGAGCGGCGACCCCCGCGAGGACGACGTCCCGGTGGTCACGGAGTGGACGCCGGGCGGTCTGCCCCAGCGCCGCAGCCGCGTCACGGTCCCGCTCAGCCAGCGGTACGCCGAGGCAAGGGCCGAGCAGGAGGCCGCCGAGGCCGCGGGCCTCTCGTCCTCGTGGACGCCCGAACCCACGTCCGAGGAGAAGGAACCCGAACCCGGGCTGTGGGTCGAGGCGTTCATGAACGGACTCAAGGGTGACCCGGACCCGACCGCACTCAGCACGGACAACCAACCGGCCCCTGCCGAGGCCGACGACGAGGGGGACCTCAAGTGATCCAGCAGCGAGCCAACTTCGACTGGATGCTCAAGGATCTCGCCGACGGAGTGCCGGGCATCCAGCAGATCGTGGTGCTCTCCGCCGACGGACTGCGCATCGCCCGCTACGGCGGCGATCCGGACGCCGCCGACCGGGTCGCCGCCGCCTGCGCGGGCCTGCAGAGCCTGGCCGGAGCCGTCGCGGGCGAGATCCCCAAGAGCGACGGCCGGATGCGCATGGTCATCATCGAGATCAACGGCGGCTACTTCTACCTGATGTCGGCGGGAGCCAACGCCTACCTCGCGGTGCTCGCCAACCAGACCGCGGAACCCGGGCTGATGAGCAACCGCATGCGTGACCTCGTCGTACGGATCGGCGCCCATCTGACAAGTCCGCCGAGGCGCAACGGGCAGACCGTATGACTCCTCCGCAACGCCGGCGGCGCCAACCCAAGGAGCGGCCCCCCGAACCCCCCGCAGCGGGTTCCCCCCTCGCGGGCCCGGATGGCCCCGAGGGGGAGGAGGGGCAAGACAAACCGAAGAACCCCGAGCGGCTGTACGTGCTCACGGGTGGCGGTGAGGGCGGCGACCGGGCCGAGCTCGACCTGGTCACGCTGGTCGTCGCCCGCGCCGCCCCGCCGCCCGCCGCCCAGCCGGAGCAGTCGGCGCTGCTGCGGCTGTGCAAGGCACCCCTTTCCGTGGCCGAGATCTCGGCCTATCTCAATCTGCCGTACAGCGTGGTGACCGTCCTGCTCACCGAGCTGCTGGCGGCAGAACTGGTACAGGCGCGCGCCCCGATCGTCCGTCAGGCGCTCCCCGACCGTTCCCTCCTCGAAGCGGTGATGCATGGACTTCAAAAGCTCTGACACCATCACGGGCCCTCGCGCCGAGGACCATCTGCCGCACACGGCACAGGCGGCGGTGAAGATCGTGATCGTGGGCGGCTTCGGAGTCGGCAAGACGACCATGGTGGGCTCCGTCAGCGAGATCAAGCCGCTGACGACCGAGGAGACCATGACGCAGGCCGGCATCGGAGTCGACGACAACTACGGGTCCGAGACGAAGACGGCCACCACCGTGGCCATGGACTTCGGCCGGATCTCCATCACGGACCAGCTGGTGCTCTATCTGTTCGGCACACCGGGCCAGGAGCGCTTCTGGTTCCTGTGGAACGGCCTGTTCGAGGGAGCGCTCGGCGCGGTCGTCCTCATCGACACCCGCCGTCTGGAAGTCAGCTTCGACGTGATCGGCCGCCTGGAGGAGCGCGGTGTTCCGTTCGTCGTCGCGATAAACGACTTTCCCGACGCACCCCGGTACCCGGTCGAGGACCTGCGGGCCGCGCTCGACCTCGCCCAGGAGATTCCGATCGTGAAGTGCGACGCGCGTCGCAGGGCCTCGAGCCGGGACACCTTGATGACGCTGATGCGGTTCCTGCATTCACTGGCGATGACTTCGGCGCGCGTCTGAACGTCGTACGGTGAGCGGCACCGGAACGCCAACTCCCCATCCATAGAACGTATTTCAGCTTCGGAGCGATCATTGTGACGACTGAATCCCACTCTCCGACCGGTACGGAAGAACACCCGCTGGGCCCGCCGCCCGGCTGCCCCGCCCACGGCATCGGCCCCGGCGTCGGTCCCGGCGGGCTGCGCCGCCTCTACGGGCCCGAGGCGGAGGACCTGGGCGCCCTGTACGAGAAGCTCCGCGCCGAACACGGCGCCGTCGCACCCGTGTTATTGCACAACGACGTACCGATCTGGGTCGTCCTCGGCCACGCCGAGAACCTGCACATGGTCAGCACGCCCTCGCACTACGCGCGCGACAGCCGACTGTGGACCGCCGTCCAGGACGGCACGGCGGGCGCCGACCATCCGCTCGCCCCCCATATCGCCTGGCAGCCCATCTGCTCCCACGCCGAGGGCGACGAGCACCTGCGGCTGCGCGGAGCGGTCACCGGCGCCATGACGACCATCGACTTCCGCAGTCTGCGGCGCTACATCAACCGCGCGACCCAGCGCCTGGTCAACGAGTTCTGCGAACTCGGCGAGGCCGACCTGGTCGGACAGTTCGCCGAGCATCTGCCGATGTCCGTGCTCTGCGAGATCATCGGCATGCCCGAGGACTACAACGACCGCATGGTGCAGGCCACCCGTGACCTGCTCAAGGGCACCGACACCGCGATCGCCAGCAACGAGTACGTCATGAGCGTGCTGACGCAGCACACCCTCCGGCGCCGCGCCGAGCCCGAGGAGGACTTCACCAGCCATCTCATCAACCACCCGGCCCGGCTCAGCGACGACGAGGTCGCCCAGCACCTGCGGCTCGTCCTGCTCGCCGCCTACGAGGCCACCGCCAACCTCATCGCCAACGTGCTGCGCATGGTGCTCACCGACCCGCGCTTTCGTGCCCAGCTGAACGGCGGGCAGATGACCGTGCCCGAGGCGGTCGAGCAGTCCCTGTGGAACGAGCCGCCGTTCAGCGCGGTCCTCGGCTACTTCGCCAAGCAGGAGACGGAGTTGGGCGGCCAGCGCATCCGCAAGGGCGACGGACTGCTGTTCGGGATCGCGCCGGGCAACATCGACCCCCGGATCCGTCCCGACCTGGCCGCCAGCATGCAGGGCAACCGCTCCCACCTCGCCTTCGGTGGCGGTCCCCACGAGTGCCCGGGCCAGGACATCGGCCGTGCCATCGCCGATGTCGGCGTCGACGCCCTGCTGTTGCGGCTGCCGGACGTCGAACTCGACGGCGACGAGAACGATCTGCGCTGGCGGGGATCGATGTCGTCGCGCCACCTCGTCGAACTGCCCGTGCGATTCCAGCCCAGGCCGACCCAGGACGTCCTGCAGCGGCCCTCCGTCCGCGCACTGCCCGCCCAGCGGTCCCACTGGCAGGTCACGACCGACGCATCGGCACCGGCCGCCTCCGCGCCGCGGCCGGTGGCCCCGGCGCCCGCCCCGGCCCCCCAGCCCGCCCACCGGCCGGGCGCCTGGCAGCGCCTCGTGCGGTGGTGGCGCGGCTACTGATCCCCGGTGGGCCGAGCCGACCACCCGTCGTACGAGGTCCACGCCTCCAGTACCCGTCCACTGACGAACCGATGGGCCCGCCCGGTGACCGGATCGGTGAACTCCAGCACCCGCGCCAGCAGTTGCAGCGGACGCCGGAAGTCACCGGCCGGCACCGGTCCGGTCACCACCGGGTACAGCGGATCGCCGAGGATGGGCACACCCGACGCGCTCATGTGCACCCGGAGCTGATGGGTCTGCCCGGTGCGGGGCGTCAGCCGATAGCGCCCCAGTCCGTCCCGGCGCTCCACCAGTTCGAGGTGGCTGACCGCGTTCGGTTCGCCCGCCACCTCGCGCGCGGCCATCACCCCGCGCTCCTTGAGGATGCGGCTGGTGACCGTGCGCGGCAGGCCGAGACCGGGTTCGTACGGGGCCACGGCCTCGTACTCCTTGCCGACCAGCCGGTCGCGGAACAGCGACTGGTACGCGCCGCGTTCCCCGGGCCGTACGGTGAACAGCACGAGCCCGGCGGTCAGCCGGTCGAGGCGGTGCGCGGCGCCCAGCTCCGGAAGGCCCAGATCCCGGCGCAGCCGGGCAAGGGCCGTCTCGGCCACATGGCTGCCGCGCGGTGTGGTGGCGAGGAAGTGCGGCTTGTCGGCGACGACGATGTGTTCGTCCCTGTACACCACGTCCAGCGGGAACGGCACCGGCTCCTCGTCCGGCAGCTCCCGGTGGAACCACAGGAACATCCCCGGCGCGTAGGCGGCTTCGGCCGTCAGCGGCCGGCCGCCCTCCCCGACGATCAGTCCCTCGTCGATCATCGCGTCGATGACCCCGTCGCCCGCCGCGAGCCGCTCCACCAGATGCTCCCGCACGGTGGCCCAGCTCCCCTCCCGCGGCAGTCTGATCCGCACGGGGTCGACCCCGTGGCGCTGCGGGAGGGGGGAGGGCGGGATCCGGGGCTTGCGTCTCACCTGGTCAAGCGTACGAGGCCGGGACCACCTCGGGAGCCTCCGGTGCCGTCGCCCGCGCCCGGTACGCCCGGTACCCCGCGCCCGCGACCAGTGTCACGGCGAGGAACACCAGGGTGAACCACCGGAAGTACCAGTGCCCGCCCGCCGGGTCGTACACCTCGGCGCGCGGCCAGGCCAGGTTGACCGTCATGAAGAGGCCGTAGACGAGGGCGAGCGCGTTGACGGGGACGCCCCAGCGGCCGAGGGAGAAGAGCGGGGCGCCCGTCTCGTCGGCGCCGTCCGCGGTGAACTGCCCGCGCAGACGCCGTACCAGCAGCGGCCCGGTCACCATCGCGTAGGCGAGGTACAGCATCACGATGCAGGTGGTGCCGATCGCCAGGAACGCGTCCGGGGAGGCGAAGTTCAGGAGCAGCAGGGCGGCCGCGAGGACGCCGACGACCAGGGCGGGGGCGCTCGGCATACCGGTGCGCGGGTCGACCTTCGCGAGACGGCCGGAGAAGGGGAGCTGGTTGTCGCGGGCCATCGAGAAGAGCATGCGGCAGGCGGCGGTCTGGATCGCCAGGGTCGCCACCGCGATGGCCACCACCACGTCGGCGAGCAGCGCCCGGCCGACCCCGTCACCGAGGCTGCTGGTCAGGACGTAGCTCAGGCCGTCCACGCCGAGGCGGCCGTCGGTGAGGCTCGGGGCGGCGAGCAGTCCGCCGAGCACGATCAGCCCGCCGAGCAGGCCCGCCGCGCCGAGCGCGACGAGGATCGTGCGGGGCGCGGTGCGCCGTGGATGGTGGGTCTCCTCGCTCATCTCGCCGGCGCTGTCGAAGCCGATCATCACGTACGCGGCCATGAACGAGCCCACCATCAGGGCACCCAGCAGACCCGTGCCGCCCTCGCCGGTGTGGAAGGTGATGCCGGGGGAGCGCTCGGAGTGGGTGAACAGCAGCACGATGATCAGGACCGCGCCGATGATCTCCGCGGTGACGCCGATCCGGTTGACCGCGGACATCACGCGGTTGTCGAGGACGTTCACCAGTGTGGTCAGGACGAGCAGGACCACGCCCAGGACGGCCGCGTTGGCCGCGCCGTCGGGGCTGGTCGGGGCCGGATCGTCGCCGATCAGCTGGAAGCCCGACCAGATCGCGGGCAGGACCATCTGCAGGGCGAGTGCCGCCGCGGCGACCACCACGATCTGTCCGATCACCATGATCCAGCCGGCGAACCAGCCGAATGAGAGGTTCGACAGCCGCGAGGACCACTGGTAGATCGCGCCGGAGATCGGATAGCGCGCGGCCAGTTCCGCGAAGCACGCGGCGACCGCGAGCTGGCCGATCAGCACGGCCGGCCAGGTCCAGAAGAAGACCGGGCCGCCGAAGGCGTACCCGAAGGCGAAGAACTGGAAGACCGTCGTGAGGACGGAGATGAAGGAGAACCCGGCGGCGAACGAGGCGTACCGGCCGAGGCTGCGGTGCAGCTCCTGTCGGTAGCCGAAGTCGGTCAGGGAGCTGTCGTCCGGGGACTCCGGCGGATCGGGGCGTACGTCGGAGGGAGCGGTGGTGGTCACGGCGGCACCTGCCTTCGGCGCGGAAGGGTGAGCGGGATTCCTGTCGGGTGACAGAAATTAGGGAGCCCCTGTTTCACCCGCGTGACGCGGTCGTGTCGGCGGCGGGCCGAAGTCCTCACGCGCTTGCCGAGCCCGCTCCGACGCGATACATCGCGTGATCGATGTGTGGCCGGGCGGGATGAGACGGCTGAGTAGCTCTCCGGCCCGATGGCCGTTCCGGCGCGCGAGCATCCGATCTTCGAGACCGCGCTCTCGATGGCGGGGGCGCCGCCGCCCCGTGAGGTCGCACGGCTGCTCGCGGAGCGGCTCGACTCCCTCGAGGTGCAGGCCACGAGTGCCCGCGGCGGCCTGGAGAAGCTGTACGAGACGCTGCCCCGGATCTTCCTCGTGGAGCCCGCGTATCGGCTGCGCATGGTCGGGACGCAGGCGCAGTCCCATGGACGTGACCATCAACTTCGATCTGCGTCTCGACGTAGCGCCCGAGGCGGATGTCCGAGCAACCCGACCAGTTTGACATGCTCGGCAGGTCGGGCG
Source organism: Streptomyces sp. NPDC002935 (assembly GCF_040611295.1). Classification (NCBI taxonomy): domain Bacteria; kingdom Bacillati; phylum Actinomycetota; class Actinomycetes; order Kitasatosporales; family Streptomycetaceae; genus Streptomyces; species Streptomyces sp. NPDC002935. The sequence continues at coordinate 164,438 of NZ_JBEXNW010000012.1, read as the reverse complement.
CTCTGCTCGCGGTCGCGGCGGTGTGGCTGTCGATCCGTACGTTCCGGTCGTACCGGCGCTCGGTCCAGCCCCAGGGTCGGGCGGTCGGTCTCGCCCACCGGCGTCGGCCGGGTCGGACCCGTGGGCGGTGGGCGGTCCGCCCCGCGGGCGGTCATTCGCCCGGCTGTGTGTCCGTCCGTACGTCAGGAGGCGGCCCGCATCGCGCGGTGCCGCCTCCTGGTGACGTACGGGGTGTGAGCCGGCGTCAGGCCGACGCCTCCTGCTCCGCCTCCACCTGGGCGTTCCAATCGCGCTTCGACGCCTGCCAGCCGTCCTCGTTGTGGCCGAGGCGCCAGTAGCCGGAGATGGACAGGTCCTCACGCGCGATCGCGCGCTCGACCCGCAGCAGCTTGCGCAGTTCCTTCACGAAACCGGCCTCGCCGTGCACGAACGCGTGCACCCGGCCCTCCGGGAACTCCAGGGCGCGTACGGCCTCCACCAGGGCCGTGCCGACGGGCCGGTCGCCGCGGTGCAGCCAGACGACCTCCGCGTCGGAGTCGATCTTCTGCTCCTCCTCGGGGCCCGAGATCTCGACGAAGGCGCGGACGACGGTGCCGTCGGGCAGCGACTCCAGGGCGGCGGCGATCGCGGGCAGCGCGCTCTCGTCACCGGCGAGCAGATGCCAGTCGGCGCTCGTGTCGGGCGCGTAGGCGCCACCGGGGCCCATGAAGCGGACGACCTCGCCCGGCTGTACCCGAAGGGCCCACGGGCCGGCGAGTCCCTCGTCGCCGTGCACCACGAAGTCCAGTGTCAATTCGCGCACTTCGGGGTCCCAGGCGCGCACGGTGTACGTCCGTGTCACCGGCCACTGCTCGCGCGGGAACTCCTCGCGAATGCGCTGCACGTCGAAAGGCTCGGGATAGGTGACACCCTCGGCGCCGAACAGCAGCTTCACATAGTGGTCGGTGCTGGTGCCCGTGGCGAAGTCCGCCAAGGCGTCGCCTCCCAGTACGACCCGTTGCATGTGGGGGGTCAGCCGCTCGGTCCGCACGACCTTCGCGGAGTGGGGCTTCCGGGGCTTGCGTTCCGGGCGCTCTGCCATGACTGCCTCCTGATTCACATGCTTAGGCTTACCTAAGTTAGCATCCCTTCCGCTGCGGCACCTAGGCGTGAAGTGGTATCAGTCGTGCCAGAAGCGTTCAACTATGCCTGCAGTGTCGTGAGCAGGCGGTGCAGCGAGCCGCCCAGGCCCCAGCGCGCGGCCAGTTCGTCCAGCGCGGCGGGATCGCGCGGCGCGTGCGGCAGCGCCGTGTCCACCTCGGGCAGCGGCACGTCACCGGCGACCTTGACGACCGTCGGCGCCACGGCGACGTACGGCCGCGACTCGTCGAGACGCTTGCGCTGAGAAGGGGTCAGCCTGGCCTTCGGGTCGTCGACCGCGGCCATGATCCCGGCCAGGTCGCCGAACTCGGCGAGCAGTTTGGCGGCAGTCTTCTCCCCGATGCCGGGCACTCCGGGCAGTCCGTCGCTCGGGTCGCCGCGCAGCAGCGCCAGATCCGCGTACCCCGGACCGTCCACGCCGTACTTCTCGCGCAGCCAGGCCTCGTCGGTGAGCTGGAGCGTGCCGACACCCTTGAGGGGGTACAGCACGCGCACCCCCCGCTTGTCGTCCACGAGTTGGTACAGGTCACGGTCGCCGGTGACGATGTCGACCGAGCCGGTGGCTTGTCCGGTGAACGTGCCGATCACATCGTCCGCCTCGTAGCCCTCGACCCCCACGCGCGCGATGCCCAGCGCGTCCAGGACGTCCTCGATCACGGGCACCTGCGGGGAGAGCGTGTCCGGCACCTCCTCCTCGTCCGGGCCCACCTCGGTCTCCACGGCGACCCGGTGCGCCTTGTACGACGGGATCAGGTCGACCCGCCACTGCGGACGCCAGTCCGCGTCCATGCAGGCCACCAGGTCGTCGGGGCGGTGGTCCTTGACCAGGCGGTCGATGAACTCCAGCAGCCCGCGTACGGCGTTCACCGGTGTGCCGTCGGGGGCCTTCACGGATTCCGGCATGCCGAAATAGGCGCGGAAGTACAGCGAGGCGGTGTCGAGAAGCATGAGTCGTCGAGTCTGCAGAGTCACGTTCCGCATCATGCCGTACGCCACTGACAGTGACCTGGACCACTCCCGTGTTTGCTCCGTGTAAGCGGGGGCAGGCGCCGCCTCTGAGAGAACCCGGTTGTGCATTCAACCGTCACCCGTCGTAGGGAACACCGAAAGCGTTCGTTCAGCCCGTTCCCCACGTTCGAACGAGAGGCACACGTGTCATCCAGGCTTGAGGCCGACCATCTGTACAAGGTGTTCGGAAGACGATCGGAAGCGGCCGTGGAGCGGCTCCGCCAGGGGGCCGACCGTGAGGAACTGCGCGCCGACGGCACCACCGCCGCCGTGATCGACGCGTCCTTCACGGTGGAGCCGGGGCAGACCTTCGTCGTCATGGGCCTGTCCGGATCCGGCAAGTCCACGCTGCTGCGCATGCTCAACGGACTGCTGGAGCCCACCGCGGGCCACGTGCGCTTCGACGGCCAGGACCTCACCGCGCTCAGCGCGCGCGAACTGCGCGAGGTCCGCTCCAGCAAGATCAGCATGGTCTTCCAGCACTTCGCGCTGTTCCCGCACCGCAGCGTGCTGGAGAACGCCGCCTACGGCCTCGAGGTCCAGGGCGTACCGGCCGCCGAACGCAGGGAACGGGCGACGACGGCCCTCGAACTGGCCGGACTCGCCGGGTGGGAGAAGTCCTGGCCCGACGAACTCTCCGGCGGGATGCAGCAGCGCGTGGGGCTCGCCCGCGCGCTCGCCACCGACGCCGATCTGCTGCTCATGGACGAGTCGTTCAGCGCGCTCGACCCGCTGATCCGCCGGGACATGCAGGACCAGCTGATCGAGCTCCAGAAGAAGCTCAAGAAGACCATCGTCTTCATCACGCACGACCTCAACGAGGCCATGCGCCTCGGCGACCGGATCGCCGTCATGCGCGACGGCCGCATCGTCCAGATCGGCACCGCCGAGGACATCCTCGTCCGGCCCGCCGACGACTACGTCGCCTCCTTCACCCAGGACGTCGACCGCTCGCGCGTGCTGACCGCGGGCGCCGTCATGGACACGGACCTGCGCGGCGACGAGGCCGACTGCTCCTGCGAGACGGCAGCGCCCGACACCCCGTTCGTGGACCTCTGCGCGATCAGCGCCCGGCTGTCCCACCCGGTCGCCGTGCTCGACCAGGACCGCGCACTCGTCGGAGTCGTCCCGCGGCAGCGGCTCGTCGGCTTCCTCGGGGACGAGCAGGGCGCCCCGGTCCGGTGCGCGACCTCGCGCGACGAGGCGGTGAACGCCGGTGCCTAGGATCCCCTTCGGTGACTGGGTCAACGACGCGGTCGACTGGCTGCTGAACCACATGGCGTGGCTCTTCGACTTCCTCAAGACCGTCTTCTCCGGCACCTACGACGGCATCAACGCCGTCCTCCAGGCGCCCCAACCCCTGCTCCTCGCGGGTATCTTCGCGATCGTCGCCTTCTGGCTGCGCGGTACCTCCGCCGGTGTCCTCACCTTCGCCGGGTTCGCCTTCATCGACTCCCTCGACCTGTGGGAGGACGCGATGGTGACCCTGTCACTGGTCCTCGTCGCGACGCTCATAGCGCTCGTCGTCTCCGTGCCCGTGGGCATCTGGGCGGCCCGCTCCGACCGGGTCAGCGGCATCGTCCGGCCGGTCCTCGACTTCATGCAGACGCTGCCCGCGATGATCTACCTCATCCCGGCGATCCTGTTCTTCGGCACCGGTGCCCCCGCCGGCATCGTCGCCACCCTGATCTTCGCGCTGGCCCCCGGTGTCCGCATGACCGAGCTGGGCATCCGCCAGGTCGACAAGGACCTGGTCGAGGCCGCCGACGCGTTCGGCACCACCCCGCGCGACACCCTGCTGCGCATCCAGCTGCCGCTGGCGCTGCCCACCGTCATGGCGGGCGTCAACCAAGTCATCATGCTGGGCCTGTCCATGGCCGCCATCGCGGGCATGGTCGGCACCGGCGGCCTGGGCGGCGACGTCAACGAGGCCATCGGCCAGCTGAACGTCGGCCTCGGCTCCGAGGCCGGCGTCGCCATCGTCATCCTCGCCATCTACCTCGACCGCATGACCGGCGCGCTCGGCACCCAGGTCTCCCCGCTCGGCCGCCGCGCCGCCGCCAAGGCGCGCGCCGCGCAAGGCCTGAGGATCTGGTCGTACCGCCCCCGTCCCGTCGTGGCCATGGTGGGCGTCGTCGTGCTCGCCCTGGTCGCGGGCGGCATGGGCGTCTTCGGCGGTGCCGGATCGACCTCCACCGCGGCCGACGGCGAGAACGTCGGCCAGGGCAAGAAGGTCACCATCGGCTACATCCCCTGGGACGAGGGCGTCGCCTCCACCTTCCTCTGGCAGGAGATCCTGGAGGAGCGCGGCTTCCAGGTGGAGACCAAGCAGTTCGACGCGGGCCCGCTGTACACCTCGCTGGCCCAGGGCGACATCGACTTCGAGACCGACTCCTGGCTGCCGACCACGCACGAGCAGTACTGGAAGAAGTACGGCAAGCAGCTCGACGACCTGGGCTCCTGGTACGGCCCGACGTCCCTGGAACTGTCCGTGCCCGCCTACATGAAGGGCATCGACTCCCTGGAGGACCTCAAGGGCAAGGCCGGCACCTTCGGCGGCAGGATCACCGGCATCGAGTCCAGCGCCGGAATGATGGGCCTGCTCAAGAGCAAGGTGCTCAAGGCGTACGGGCTCGACAAGGAGTACAAGGTCGTCGACAGCTCGACGCCCGCGATGCTGGCCGAGCTGAAGCGCGCGTACGCCAAGAAGGCGCCGATCGTCGCCACGCTCTGGTCGCCGCACTGGGCCTACAGCGACTACAAGCTGAAGAAGCTCAAGGACCCGAAGGGCGCCTGGGGCAAGGGCGACGGGGTGCACATCCTCTCCCGCAAGGGCTTCGCCCAGGACAACCCGGTCGTCGGCGAGTGGCTGAAGAACTTCCGGATGACCGAGCAGCAGCTCACCGGTCTCGAAGCGGAGATCAACAAGGCCGGCAAGGGCAAGCAGCAGGACGCGGTGCGCGCCTGGCTCAAGAAGAACCCCGGCGTCGTCGACAAGCTGGCCCCGGTCGAGGGCTCCGCGTCCGCCACCCCGGCCGAGGCGAAGCGCCCGCTGGATGTCGCCTGGTTCCCCTGGGACGAGGACGTCGCCGTCACCTACCTGTGGAAGAACGTGCTGGCCCGGCGCGGCTACACGATCGACCTCAAGCAGATGGACGTCGGCCCGGTCTACACCGGCCTCGCCTCCGGCGACCTCGACCTCAACTTCGACGCCTGGCTGCCCTACGCCCAGTCCAACTACTGGGAGCAGCACAGGAACGACCTCAAGGACCTGGGCACCTGGTACGAGCCGACCTCCCTGGAGATCGCCGTCCCCTCGTACGTGAAGGACGTCAAGTCCCTCGCCGACCTCAAGGGGAAGGCGAAGACCTTCGGCGGGAAGATCATCGGTATCGAGCCCGGCACCGGTGAGATGAACCTCCTCAAGAAGAAGGTGCTTCCGGGCTACGGGCTCGACAAGGAGTACGAGGTCGTCGACGGCTCGACGCCCGCGATGCTGGCCGAGCTGAAGCGCGCGTACGCCAAGAAGGAGCCGGTCGCGGTCGTGCTGTGGTCCCCGCACTGGGCGTACAGCGAGTACAGGCTCACGAAGCTCACCGACGACAGGAAGCTGTTCGGCGAGGGCAACACGATCCGGACCATCTCCAGCGAGAAGTTCCCGGGCCAGTACCCGAAGCTCACCGAGTGGATCAAGAACTTCCGGATGAGCGAGGCCGAACTCGGCAGCCTGGAGGGCGAGATCAAGCGGCGCGGGCAGGGGCACGAGGAGGACGCCGTCGCCGCGTGGCTCAAGGAGCACCCGGACATGGTGCGGCGCATGACTCCGCAGTAGCCGGCGAGCGGTTCACCCCGAGGCGTGGTGGGCGGTTCACCCCGAGGGGTGGCCGGCCGTTCGCTCCGAGGGTGGTCAGCGGTTCACTCCGAGGGGTGGTCCTCTTCGCACGGGTCCCTTGACCCGTGCGGGCGAGGGCCACCCCTCGCCGCGCTCCCGGGGCCGCGGCCCCGCCCCGTGCGGGCAGTCACCGGTCCGCACGGGCGGGCGACGGAGCCGGTGCCCGCGTACTGACGTACGAGAGAGATCCGGACAACTGCGGGGCGGTGCGCGGTCGCACCGCCCCGAGGCGTTTCCGATCCGTGACGTGGACGGCGCGTTCGGCGTGCGAGCGCCCTCGCGCGCGGCCGCGAGGGCCCGCCGCACATCAGCTCCGTGCGCGGCGGCACGTACCAACCCATCTGCCACGGCGGGGTCCGGTGCAGCGCGGAACCCCAACTGCTCACCGAGCGGCGGGACTCCAGGGCCCGATCCGGCCGCCGACGCGTCCGGACGGGCCGTCCGGGCTGTTGGTCAGCCCTTTTCGTCCCGCGTGGGAGAGTCGCGCCTGCAGAGGCGTGCGGCTCCTGTCTTGGCGCGAACTGTAACCCTCACACTCCTTCTACGTGACAGCGATGTGACGGGTGCATGAAACGGTTTGCCGAACATGCGTAGGGTGCAAACAACTCATCAGAAGGAGCGGACCGGAAATCCGGGCGGTTCGCGGACCGACGACGCGAGGGAGGGAGCCGGAGCCATGGGCGACCACAAAGAACAGCCCCTTCGGGTGGGCGCGGCCGTACGGCGACGGCGTCGGGCACTGCGGCTCACCCTCGCCGTCGTGGCCGAGCGCAGTGGCCTGTCGGTGCCCTTTCTCAGCCAGGTGGAGAACGAGCGGGCGCGGCCCAGCAAGAGCTCCCTGGAGCGAGTCGCCGACGCCCTCGGCACGACCGCCGTCGAACTGCTCGCCGCCGCCGACCCGGCGTGCAGTGTCGACGTCGTGCGCGCCGACGCCGGTGCCGAGTTCACCCCCGATGCCCAAGTGCGCCCCCTGGTGCGCGGTCACCACCAGCTGCACGCCACCGAGTTCACCGGCGACCACGAAGAGGGACGCGAACTCCAGCACCGCAACGACAAGTTGATGTACGTCGCCGACGGTGCCGTCGAGGTCGAGGCGGAGGGGCGCGCCCATCGCCTCGGGCGAGGCGACACGCTCTATCTGTCGGGCGGGGTGCGGCACCGCTGGCGCGCCACCGAGCCGGGCACCCGGGTGATCGTCGTCGAGGTCGCCGACCACATCGACGCGGTGGAGGACCGGCACAACTTCGGCAAGCGCTGAGCGGCACGGGCGAGGACTTCGGGCGAGGACGGCACAGGGAAAGGCGGACAGGCGTGCGGGTGGTGTCCCTCGTGCCCTCGCTCACGGAAGCCGTGGCCGTGTCCGTACCCGCCGCGCTGGTCGGCGCGACCGACTGGTGCAGTCGTCCCGCGGGCCTCGACGTCGTACGGATCGGGGGCACCAAGAACCCCGACGTCGACGCCGTCGTGCGGCTCGCGCCCGACCTCGTCGTCGCCAATGAGGAGGAGAACCGGGAACCGGATCTGGCCGCCCTGCGGGAGGCGGGCGTCGAGGTGCTGGTCACCGAGGTGCGGGACGTGCCGGGGGCCCTTCGCGAACTGGACCGGGTGCTCCGCGCGTGCGGCGCGCGCAGCCGGCCGCGCTGGCTGGACGCGGCGGAGGCCGCCTGGGCGGAGCCGCCCGCCGCTGCCCGCCGTACGACCGCGATCGTGCCGGTCTGGCGGCGGCCCTGGATGGTGCTGGGCCGCGACACCTTCGCCGGAGACGTCCTGGCCAGGCTGGGCGTCGACAACGTCTACGCGCGCCACGAGGACCGCTACCCCCGCATCCCGCTCGCCGAGCTGACCGCGGCGGCCCCGGATCTCGTGGTGCTGCCCGACGAGCCGTACCGCTTCACCGCCGACGACGGGCCCGAGGCCTTCCCGGGGGTGCCCTGCGCCCTGGTCGACGGCCGCCTGCTGACCTGGTACGGACCGTCGCTGACGGAGGCACCCGCACGGCTCGGCGAGGCGCTGCGAGCAGCTCTGCGATGAGGCTTCTCTCGACCTCGCGGAGGAGGACAGGCGGATGCCGGAGAGCTGAGTGTCCGCTCCGGCCCCGGTTTGCCGGAACCGTGTGACCCACGTTTGTCGTCGTGGAAGCATGGTTCGTTCGCTGATTGAGCGTGAGGGGGCGTCAGATGGGTCGGACGGGGCGTTGGCTGCTGGTGGTTGCCGGTTCGTCGGTCGTGTTCGGGCTGTGCGTTCTGCTGGGTGATCTGTTGTTGCCGTGGGATCAGCCGACGCGGATCGGGACGGGTGCGGGGGCGGGCGCAGTCGTCGCGGGCGTGTTGGGGGCCTGGGCCTCGTCCCTGATCGGCCCCCCGGCCCCGCAGACCGCCGCGAGCCCCGGAACGTCGACCGCGTCGGGTGAACGGTCGGTGGCCACTCAGGACAACTCCGGGGTGATCATCACGGGGGACAACGGCACCGTTCAGCGATGACCGGGACACCCGCACCACACGCCTCAGGAGACCGATCCGCCGCCGCAGCCAACAACTCGGGCGTCATCGCCAACGGCGACCGGGCCCAGGTCGAGCTGCGGAACCTTGTGCTGCCTCCCGGTGCCCTGCGGCCGGCGGTCGTGGACGAGGCGGTTGCCCAGCTGAGCAATCTGTTCGCACCGGACAGCCGAGTCTTCGAGGGCCGTGACAGCGCGCTGGCCGCCTTGCGAGACCTGCCGTCGACCGGGACGGGGATCGTCACGCAGACCGTGCGGGGCATGGGTGGAGTCGGCAAGAGCACCCTGGTCCTGCACCACGCCCACGCGTACCTGGCAGCCGGTCACGGTCCGGTGTGGTGGATCGACGCGTCATCGGCGGCCACCATTTCGGCCGGGCTGGCTTCCCTGGCCGCGGCTGTCAGTCCGGTGCACGCCGCACTGCCGTTGGACGAGGGCGCCGACTGGGCCGTTGCCTGGCTGCAGGGCCGTACGGGATGGCTGCTGATCTTCGACAATGCGGAAGAGCCCGCTGATCTGCAGCCCTACCTCGGCCGTCTGGGCACCGGCCAGACCTTGGTCACCACCCGACGCGACCTCTCGTGGCGCGACCTCGGCTTCCCCCTGCTACTGAACACCCTGACAGCGGAAGCCTCCGTGAAAGTGCTTCGGGAAATCACGGGGCTCCGGGCCGACAGTGACGTCGCCCGGCTGGCCGAGCTGGCCGAGGAACTTGGTCATCTGCCCCTGGCTCTGCAGCAGGCCGGTGCCTACCTGGCCCAGACCCGCAGCAGCCTTGCCGGCTACATCACCCGACTGCGCGCCGACCCGGCGGATGTGCTCGCAACCACGGCTCCCGGCGATCCACAGCAGCGGACCATCGCCCAGCTGTGGAGCGTCACCCTCGACGCCCTGCACACGGCTGATCCCCGCGCAGTGGAGCTGCTGCGGATCCTGGCCCACTTCGCACCCGATTCGCTGCCAAGACGCGTACTCAGCGGCTCCTTGCCCGCGGACCAGGACGTGGATCACGCGCTGGGCGTACTCGCCGCCTACAGCATGATCACCCTCAACGACGAAGCCGTCACCGTCCACCGCCTCGTGCAGACAGTGCTGCGCAGCACCACTCCCGCGCCGGCTCCGAGGCCGAGCCCCAGGGGAATCCGGAGATGGCTGCGCAGGTCGCGGCGGGTCGACCCGCCTCGCCCGAGCGAAGCCGCTGTGAACTGGCTCCATGCCGCCATGCCATCAGCCAGTCCTGAGGATGTGCAGAGCTGGCCGGAATGGCAAGAGCTGCTGCCCCACGTGCAAGCCGTGGACAAGCACCACCACGGCGTAGCGGAGCTCTCCACCCTCGCCACACTGCTCAATCAGACCGCGTTCTATCTGAGGGCCCGCGGCCAGGCCTCACAAGCGCTTCCGCTGGCGGAGCGGGCGTTGGCGGTCAGTGAGAGCGCGTTGGGCCCCGACCACCCCACCACCGCCATCCGCCTGAGCAACCTCGCCACGACGTTCAGCGATCTGGGGCGTCACGCGGCGGCGTTGCCGCTGGCGGAGCGGGCGCTTGCCGTCAGTGAGACCGCGCTCGGCCCCGACCACCCCACCACCGCCATCCGCCTGGGCAATCTCGCCACGACGTTCGGCGATCTGGGGCGTCATGCGGAGGCTCTTCCGATGGCGGAGCGGGCGTTGGCGGTCAGTGAGAGCGCGTTGGGCCCCGACCACCCCACCACCGCCATCCGCCTGGGCAATCTCGCCACGACGTTCGGCGATCTGGGGCGTCATGCGGAGGCGCTTCCGCTCAAGGAGCGGGCCCTGGCCGTCAGCGAGAGCGCGCTCGGTCCTGACCACCCCGACACCGCCATCCGCATGGGTAACCTCGCCGCGACGTTCAGTGCTCTGGGGCGTCATGCGGAGGCGTTGCCGATGGCGGAGCGGGCCCTGGCCGTCAGCGAGACCGCGCTCGGTCCCGACCACCCCACCACCGCCATCCGCCTGAACAACCTCGCGGCAACGTTCAGTGCTCTGGGGCGTCATGCGGAGGCTCTTCCGATGGCGGAGCGGGCGCTTGCCGTCAGTGAGAGCGCGCTGGGCCCCGACCACCCCACCACCGCCATCCGCTTGGGCAACCTCGCGGCAACGTTCAGCGATCTGGGGCGTCACTCGGAGGCGTTGCCCATGGCAGAGCGGGCGCTGGCCGTCAGCGAGACCGCGCAGGGACCCGTCCACCCGGACACCGCCATCCGCCTGAACAACCTCGCCGCGACGCTCAGTGCTCTGGGGCGTCATGCGGAGGCTCTTCCGCTGAAGGAGCGGGCGCTGGCCGTGACCGAGAGCGCGCTGGGCCCCGACCACCCGGACACCGCCATCCGCCTGAGCAGTCTCGCCGCGACGTTCAGTGCTCTGGGGCGTCATGCGGAGGCGTTGCCGCTGGCGGAGCGGGCGTTGGCGGTCAGCGAGAGCGCGCTGGGCCCCGACCATCCCGCCACCGCACGCCGCGTAAGCAAGCTCAATGCGATCCGCGCATTGCTGGAAGACCCACCGAACGACGAGCTCTGACCACATCAATCCGTGCGGTTGACACCGGGAAGGCGAACAAGGGCAGACAAAGGCGGGCGGAGAGGCTACTTTCGCGAAGGCGCTGCGAGGAGCTTGCCGGTGACCAGGCCGTGGGCCGTGCGGACGGCGGCCACCGACCAGGCGGCCACCAGCAGGACGTACAGGGCGACCGCGAGCGCGTCGAAGGCGACCAGACCGGTGTGCCGGGCCAGGCCCGCCGCGCCGGTCACGCACGTTCCCACGGGGAAGGTGAACGCCCACCACGTCATCGCGAAACCCATGCCCTGGCGGCGGGCCCGTACGACCATCGCGACGGCCAGCGCGAGCCACATCAGCGCGAAACCCAGCACGGGGACGCCGCAGAGCACGGCGAGGAGCGCGAAGCCCTGGTCGTAGGGGGCGGGCATCACGCCGGGCGCGACGTCCGCGAACTTGCCCACCGCGGTCGTCGACTGGCCCAGCGGACCGAGCACGAGGAAGAGGGTCGGGGTGAGCGCGAGGGGCAGCGGACCCGCGGTGATGAGCCGGGCGAAGATCATCGGCAGCATCACGAAGGTGGCCAGCAGGCTGATCCCGAACATCGCGACACAGGCGAGGAGCAGCGTCTCCCGGGGCTGTCCGGCCGGCAGGTGGGGAACGAGCAGGGGGCCGAGGGCGGCCGACACCATGGGGGCGACGATCGGCAGCAGCCACACGGGTGACGCCTGCCCGGGCTCGATGCGATGCCGTACGACCATGAGGTACGGGACGGCCACGGCCGCGGCGAGTCCGACCACCGTTCCGGCGGTGAACAGAACGGTGTCCACGGCGACCGCCGCCTGTATCCCGATCCAGTCCCGGCCGACGAGCAGGGTGCCGCCGCCCACGGCGAGCAGGGCCATCGAGAGGCAGCCGTAGAAGGGAGCCACGGCCGGGTCGAGGAGGTGGGCGCGGGCCTGGTCACGGTGGTACGTCCAGTGCAGCGCGCGGGCGGCGAGCAGCGACACCAGCAGGGTGAGCGAGAGGGCCCACACGACGGTGCAGACGGTGCGCAGACCCGGCACGTGGACGGGCAGTCCGGCCCCCGCCGTGGCCACGATCGCGGTGCCCATCACGGAGGCGTACCAGTTCGGGCCGAGATGCCGGACCGCGGCGATGCCGCGGTTCCCTGACACGCGGGGGGTTCTCGTTTCGCGGACGCTTCCCGCCTGATGGGCGGTGAGGGGCTGGGCTGCGGTGACCATGAGTCCACGGTCGCGGGCCCGGCGGCTCCCCGCCAGGGAGTGCGCGCCTATGACGACATAAGCTGGGTTTATGAGTAGGGGTAGTGCTGAGGATCGGCCCGGCGCCGGGATCGCGCACCGGGTACCCGACCTGGGCGCGCTGGAACTGCTGCTGGCGGTGGCGCGTCTGGGGAGTCTCGGGCGCGCCGCACGCGAGCTGGGGATCACCCAGCCGGCGGCCAGCAGCCGTATCCGTTCCATGGAGCGGCAGTTGGGGGTGGCGCTCGTCGATCGTTCACCGCGCGGGTCCCAGCTCACCCGTGAGGGGGCGCTCGTCACGGACTGGGCGCGGCGGGTGGTGGACGCGGCCGAGGCGTTCGACGCCGGGGCGCAGGCACTGCGGGACCGGCGTGACTCGCGGCTGCGGGTGGCCGCGAGTATGACCATCGCCGAGTACCTGCTGCCCGGCTGGCTGATCGCCCTGCGCGCGCAGCGCCCCGACACGGCCGTGTCGCTGCTCGCCGGGAACTCGGCGGCCGTCGCCGAGCGGCTCCTGTCCGGCGAGGCGGACCTCGGCTTCGTCGAAGGGCTGTCGGTGCCGTCCGGTCTCGACGCGACGGTCATCGCGCACGACCGCCTGATCGTGGTGACGGCACCCGGGCATCCCTGGGCGCGGCGGCGCGCGCCCCTCGCCGCGGCGGAGCTGGCCGCCACGCCGCTCATCCTCCGGGAGGAGGGGTCGGGCACGCGTCAGGTCCTCGACACCGCGCTCGGCGGGCTCGCCCGCCCGCTGATCGAGCTGTCCTCGACGACGGCGGTCAAGGCCTCCGCCGTCAGCGGTGCCGGGCCCGCCGTCCTCAGCGAACTCGCTCTCGGCGAGGAACTCTCCGCCCACCGTCTGGTGAGCATCCCGCTCGCCGACGTCCGGCTCGCCCGCGCCCTGCGGGCCGTCTGGCCCACGGGTCACCGCCCCACGGGCCCGGCCCGCGACCTGCTCTCCCTGACGCGGGGCGCCGCGTAGCCGTACATACGTTTTTCGCCCCCTCCGCCCCTGCCCGTCCCGTACCTGGGGGCTGCCGCCCCACGCTCCGGCCCCGACCTGAACGGCCTTGTCCTCAAACGCCGGACGGGCTGAAACTCTTCCGCCCCTGCCCGTCCCGTACCTGGGGGCTGCCGCCCCCGCACACCCCCGCCCGGCTGAACGGCCTTGTCCTCAAACGCCGGACGGGCTGAAACGCTCGGATCGGCGCGGGCCCGGCCGGCTCAGGACGCCGCCGCGACCAGGCCCCGCATCACGCGCAGGTCGTCGTCCATCTCCGGGTGCCACTGGACGCCCAACGCCCAGGCCGGACCGGGGAGTTCGATCGCCTCCACGGTGCCGTCCGCCGCGTGCGCGGAGACCAGGAGGCTGTCACCGAGGCGGTCCACCGCCTGATGGTGGTGGGTCGGCACACCGCACGGCTCCGGTACGAGACCGGCGTACAGCGTCCCCGGTACGGGCGTCACCTCGTGGTGTCCGAAGACCCCGGCGTCCTTCACATGCCCGTCGAGATGCTGGACGAGTGTGCCGCCCAGGGCCACGTTCAGGAGCTGCTGGCCCCGGCAGACGCCCAGGAGCGGGGTGCCGGAGTCCAACGCGGCCCGGATCAGGGCGAGTTCCCAGGCGTCGCGCTGGGGAGCGGGCGGCCCCGTACGCGGGGAGCGCTCGGCGCCGTAGCGGGCGGGGTCGACGTCGGGGCCGCCCGCGACGACCACCCCGTCGAGCCGGGCGACGGTCGCGGGCGCCAGGGCCGGATCGTCCGGCGGCAGCATCACGGCGAGTCCGCCCGCCCGCTGCACGAGCCGCGGATAGCCGGCCGGCAGCAGGGCCGCGGGCAGTTCCCACACACCCCAGCGCACCCGGGACTCCAGATACGTACTCACACCGATCAGCGGCCTGCCCACGCTGTTCTCCCTCGGATCCGGGTCGCCACAGCACCCATGGAACGTCAATGGAAAGGTCTCATACCTTTGCGGGGTGGGGGAGGGGAACGCACGTCCCCCTCGCCTACGTCAGGAACCCTCGCAGCAACGCCGCCGTGCCCGCGCAGTGCTCCCGCATCATCTCCCGCGCCCCGTCCGCGTCCCCGTCCAGCACCGCCTCCACGAGGGCGGTGTGCTGGCGCTGCGAGTGCTCCAGGTTGCGTACGAGGAGCGGGATGCAGTCGAGGAGGTCGTTGACCGAGGCGCGGACCGCCGCGTACCGCGCGGTGAGGGAGGGGGAGCCGCACAGCTCCGCGAGGGTGAGGTGGAGCAGGGTGTCCTGGCGCCGGTAGTCGGCCAGCGGGGCGTCGTTCGTCCGGGCCAGCGCCTCGCGCAGCCGGCCGGCCCGCTCCGCGTCGAGCCCGTGCGTCGCGCACAGCCCGGCCGCGCCCACCTCCAGGACCTCGCGGAAACGCAGTACGTCCTCGATGTCGACCGCGGCGACCCGGCGGCGCAGCTCGTGCTCGCCGGGTGTGTCCGTGCGCGGCAGTACGAAGGTGCCGCCGTAGCGGCCGCGCCGCGACTCGACAAGCCCCTGGTCCTGGAGCACCTTCAGGACCTCGCGCAGCGTCACCCGGCTGATACCGAGCCGCTCGGCCAACTCCCGTTCCGCAGGCAGCCGTTCACCGCCCGGCACCAAGCCGAGCCGGACGATCTGGAGGATCTGCTCCAGCGCCTCCTCGAAACCGTTGCCCGCCCGCACCGGCCGCAGCACCGGCGTCAGCCGGTCGTCCGTCCCGCGGTCGGGATCCGCCTGCGTCATCCGGTCGCGCCCCCTTCCCAAGCAATGGTTCTCCGCAATACCTTATGGCTCTCGGCTGACCCAAGGAGGCTTTTCCGGTGGCAGACCGCACACCCCCGCTCACCGTCGAAGAACTGCGCCGTCTCGTCGAGGCCGGGGACATCGACACGGTCGTCCTGGCCTTCCCCGACATGCAGGGGCGGCTCCAGGGCAAGCGGTTCGCCGCGGCCTTCTTCCTCGACGAGGTCCTGGAACACGGCACGGAAGGCTGCAACTACCTCCTCGCCGTCGACACCGACATGAACACCGTCGACGGATACGCCATGTCCTCCTGGGACCGGGGCTACGGCGACTTCGCCATGCACCCCGATCTCGGCACCCTGCGGCGTGTCCCGTGGAACGAGGGCACCGCCCTGCTCATCGCCGACCTCGCCTGGAACGACGGCTCCCCGGTGGTGGCCGCCCCCCGCCAGATCCTGCGCCGCCAGCTCGACCGCCTCGCCGGACTCGGCTACACCGCCCAGGTCGGCACCGAGCTGGAGTTCATCGTCTTCAAGGACACCTACGAGCAGGCCTGGGACACCGGCTACCGGGGTCTGACCCCGGCCAACCAGTACAACATCGACTACTCGGTCCTCGGGACCGGACGCATCGAGCCCCTGCTGCGCCGCATCCGCAACGAGATGCAGGCCGCGGGCCTCACCGTCGAGTCCGCGAAGGGCGAGTGCAACCCGGGCCAGCACGAGATCGCCTTCAAGTACGACGAGGCCCTCGTCACCTGCGACCAGCACGCCGTCTACAAGACCGGCGCCAAGGAGATCGCCTCCCAGGAAGGCGTCTCGCTCACCTTCATGGCGAAGTACAACGAGCGCGAGGGCAACTCCTGCCACATCCACCTCTCGCTCGCCGACGCGGACGGCACGAACGTGATGGCCGGCTCCGCCCAGGACCCGGGCGGCATGTCCGACGTCATGCGCCACTTCCTCGCCGGACAGCTCGCCGCCCTGCGCGACTTCTCGCTCCTGTACGCGCCCAACATCAACTCGTACAAACGCTTCCAGCCCGGCTCCTTCGCCCCGACCGCCGTCGCCTGGGGCTACGACAACCGCACCTGCTCGCTCCGCGTCGTCGGCCACGGCCGCTCGATGCGCTTCGAGAACCGGCTCCCCGGCGGCGACGTCAACCCGCACCTGGCCGTCGCCGGACTCGTCGCGGCCGGTCTGTACGGCATCGAGCAGAAGCTGGAACTTCCCGAGGCGTGCACCGGCAACGCCTACACCTCCGCGTACGCGCACGTCCCCACCACCCTGCGCGAGGCCGCCGAGCTCTGGGAGAACAGCCCGATCGCCCGGGCCGCCTTCGGCGACGAGGTGGTCGCGCACTACCGCAACATGGCGCGCGTCGAACTGGAGGCCTTCGACGCCGCGGTGACCGACTGGGAGCTGCGCCGCTCCTTCGAACGCATGTGAGGACCCCCTTGTCGCACCCGTACACCTCGCACCCGTACACGTCGCCCCCGTACGACCACGAACTCCAGGTACTGAACCCCGCCACCGAGGAGCTCGTCGCCACCGTTCCGGCCGCCACCGCCCAGGACGTCGGGGACGCCGTAGTACGGGCCGCGAAGGCCCAGATCCGCTGGGCCGCCCTCGCGCCGGCCGACCGTGCCCGGCTGCTGCGCCGCTTCGCGGCCGTCGTCGACGACCACATCGAGGAACTGGCCCGTCTGGAGGTCCGCGAGGCAGGCCACACCCTCGGCAACGCCCGCTGGGAGGCGGGCAACGTCCGCGACCTGCTCGACTACGCGGCCGGGGGAGTGGAGCGGCTGACCGGCCGCCAGATCCCCGTCGCGGGCGGCCTCGACATCACCCTCCTCGAACCGCTCGGCGTCGTCGGGGTCATCGCGCCCTGGAACTTCCCCCTGCCCATCGCGGCGTGGGGCACCGCACCGGCCCTCGCCGCGGGCAACGCCGTCATCCTCAAACCCGCCGAGACGACCCCGCTGACCGCACTGAGGCTGGCCGAACTCGCCCTGGAGGCGGGCCTGCCGGAACACCTCTTCCAGGTGCTGCCGGGCACCGGCCCCGTCGCGGGCGACGCGCTCGTCGAACACCCCGGCGTCGCGAAGATCGTCTTCACCGGGTCGACGGCCGTGGGCAAACAGGTGCTGGCCAAGGGCTCCGCCCTCCTCAAGCGCGTCACCCTCGAACTCGGCGGCAAGAGCCCCAACATCGTCTTCGCCGACGCGGATGTCGAGGCCGCCGCCGCAGCGGCTCCGATGGCCTTCCTCGACAACTCCGGCCAGGACTGCTGCGCCCGCACCCGCATCCTCGTCCAGCGCTCCGTCCACGACCGCTTCCTCGAACTCCTCGCCCCGGCCGTCGAATCCGTCGTCGTGGGCGATCCCTCCGACGAGCGGACCCAGATGGGCCCGCTGATCTCCAGGACTCAACTGGAGCGCGTACGGTCCTACGTCGACGCCGACGCGCCCGGTATCCGGGGCAAGGCGCCCGAGGGCCCCGGCTTCTGGTTCGCGCCCACCGTCCTCACCGGCGTCGCATCCGACGCGCGCGTGGCCGTCGAGGAGGTCTTCGGACCCGTCGCCGTCCTGCTGCCCTTCGAGGACGAGGCCGACGCGATCCGGCTCGCCAACGCCACCGACTACGGCCTGTCCGGCTCCATCTGGACCCGCGACGTCGGCCGCGCCCTGCGCGTCTCCCAGGCCGTCCGGGCCGGCAACCTGTCCGTCAACTCCCACTCCAGCGTCCGCTACTGGACCCCCTTCGGCGGCTTCAAGCAGTCGGGGATCGGCCGCGAACTCGGCCCGGACGCCCTCACCGCCTTCACCGAGACCAAGAACGTCTTCATCAGCACGGAGGGCCCCGCACAGTGACCTCAGACACGCCAGAGACCATCTGCCGCCGCCTGGTCGGCCGCACCGCCGTCATCACCGGCGCCGCCAGCGGCATCGGCCTCGCCACCGCGCGCCGGCTCGCCTCCGAGGGTGCCCACGTCGTCTGCGGCGACATCGACGAGCAGCACGGCAAGGCCGTGGCCGAGGAAGTCGGCGGGACCTTCGTCAAGGTCGACGTGACCGACCCCGAGCAGGTCGAGACGCTCTTCAGGACCGCGTACGACACCTACGGGTCCGTCGACATCGCCTTCAACAACGCGGGCATCTCGCCGCCCGACGACGACTCCATCCTGGACACCGGCCTGGAGGCCTGGAAGCGCGTCCAGGAGGTCAACCTCACCTCTGTCTACCTGTGCTGCAAGGCCGCCATCCCCTACATGCGCCGCCAGGGCAGGGGCTCCATCATCAACACGGCGTCCTTCGTGGCCCGGATGGGCGCGGCCACCTCGCAGATCTCGTACACGGCCTCCAAGGGCGGTGTGCTGGCCATGTCCCGGGAACTGGGCGTCCAGTTCGCCCGGGAGGGCATCCGGGTCAACGCCCTGTGCCCCGGCCCCGTCAACACCCCGCTCCTCCAGGAGCTGTTCGCCAAGGACCCCGAGCGGGCCGCGCGCCGGCTGGTGCACATCCCGGTCGGACGGTTCGCCGAGGCGGACGAGATCGCGGCGGCCGTCGCGTTCCTCGCCAGCGACGACTCCTCCTTCGTGAACGCCACCGACTTCCTGGTGGACGGAGGCATCTCGGGCGCGTACGTCACGCCTCTGTAGGCCGGCTGCCGGTACGGTCCACAGGTCATGCGACACCGACGATTCCGACCGTACCGGCCCATTCTCGCCTGGACCCTGGCCGCGGCCGCCGCCCTGGCGGCCGCGCCGCCCACGACCCCCTCCACGCGCCCGAACTGCCCCCGTCTGTCCGCCGGTTGGTACGGCGACAACCGCGCCCGCCTGCAAGAGGTCATCGACGCCCGCGGCACCTGCGCCGGAGGCACCCGGGACGGCGGGCGCCCGGTCGCCGCGTTCGACTGGGACAACACGGTCACCAAGAACGACGTCACCGACGCCACCGTCTCCTGGGCGCTGCGCCACGACGGGATCCTGCGCCCGGCGAGCTGGAAGGCCACCAGCGAGTGGCTCACCGACGCCGCGGACCGCGCCCTCACCGCGGCCTGCGGCACCCGCGTGCCGGTGGGCGCGCCCCTGCCGACCGCCACCCGCCCCCGCTGCGCCGACGAGATCCTCGAGATCCGCGAGGCCGGCCGGACCATGAGCGGCGCCGCCGCGTTCGCCGGTCACTGGAACCACCGGCGCACCGTCCCGCAGTACGCCTGGGTGCCCCAGCTCTTCGCCGGACACACACCCGCCGAACTGTCCTCGTACGCCCGCCGCGCCCGCGCCGAAGCCCTCGCGGCGCCCATCGGCTCGACCCGCACGCTCGGCACCCACACCGTCCCGGCGTACGTCCGCCACTACGACCGGCAGCGCGATCTCATCCGTACGCTCCGGCGGGCCGGATTCGACGTGTACATCGTCTCGGCCGGCTCCGAGCCCGTCACCGAGGTCTGGTCGCGCGGCATCGGCATCGACGCGGCGCACACCATCGCGATCCGTTCCGTCCTCGACCGGCACGGCCGGATCACCACCCGCAACCAGGGCTGCGGCGGCACCCCCGCGAGCCGCGGAGAGACCATCCCGTACATCGACGGCAAACGCTGCTGGATCAACCAGGAGATCTACGGCGTGCGCGGCGCCGCCGCCTGGCAGCGGCAGGACGCCCGGCACCGGACCGTGATCGCGGCCGGTGACGCCGACACCGACGTCACCTTCGTCGGCGACGCCACCGGCGCCCATCTCGTCCTCAACCGCAACAAGGGCGAACTCATGTGCCGGGCGTACGACGACGCCGACGGCCGCTGGCTCGTCAACCCGATGTTCATCGAGCCGCTGCCCCGCAAGCAGGCGCTCTACCCGTGCTCGACGAGCGCGTACACGGCACCGGACGGTGCCACCGGGCCGGTGCGCAGAAGGGACGGCTCGGTCGTGCCCGACCTGGCGGACACCGTGTACTGATCTTCGCGGCACGTCCTAGAGTGCCGGGATGAGCATGACGCCCCCGCCCGGCTGGTACCGCGACCCGTCGTACCCGCTTGTCGAGCGCTGGTGGGACGGGACCGCGTGGACCGACCACAGGCGCCAGCCCGAGGCGACCCAACAGCCCCTGATACAGCCTCAGTCGCCCAGCGGCGGCGGATCCGGCCGGGCCAAGGCCGTCGCGCTCGTGACCGCCGCCGTCGTCCTCGTCGCCGCGATCGTCACGGGTGCCGTGCTGCTGCGCCGCGACGACAGCGGCGAAGAGGCCGCGACCCGGACCACGCCGGCCGTCGCGTCGCCCACGGAGACCGCCGACCCGTCGGCGTCGTCGGCCGGCCCCTCGCCCTCGGCCGGCGACCCGTCGGTCGTCGTGGACGAACTCAACGGCATCACCTTTCCGCTGATCGACGGCTGGGAACGACCGAAGTACACCGCCGACCACGACATGGTGATGTCGACGCCCGGCACCTACGACTGCCCCGGCGACCCCGGTCTGTGCCGGCACGGCCGGGTCATCTCGCGCACGGCCACGGCCACCGACGAGACGTCCCCGAAGGCCCTCGCCGAGGGGGACATCGAGGACGCCGCCGACAGCACGTACGACCGCGACCTCGTCGACAGCCGCCCCTTCCGCGGTGTCACGTCCCACCGGCTGGTGAAGGCCGGCTCGGTCGCCGTAGCAGGGCGCGCCGGGTACTTCGTGCGCTGGAAGGTCAAGACCGGTGTGGGGCCGGGGGGTTACGTCGAGTCGCTGGCCTTCCCGTCCAGCGTCGGCTCGGAGTCCCTGGTCATCGTCCGGTTCGCCTTCGACGCCGGTGCGGACGGGCCCCCGCTCTCCGACATGGACCGGATCACCGAGGGGATCCGGTCGGTCGGCGACCAGGACGGGGACGGCGGTGTGGGCAGCAGCATCGGCCCGTCGAAGTGAGCGGTGACGGCGCGGCCGGGGCCGGGTGACCGCCGACCGACCCCGACGCAGGGGTACGGATCGGCGGGCCGCCGCCACCGGATCAGAGGAAGGTCTGACCCTCACCGCGATACGTCGGCACGGTGGCCGTGACCGAGTCGCCCTCGACGAGGTGCAGCGTGTCGAACCGCTCACACAGCTCACCGGCCTTCGCGTGCCGGAACCACACCTTGTCGCCGATGAGCAGATCGTCCGCCGGGGAGCCGAGCAGCGGGGTCTGGACCTCGCCCGGACCCTCCTGGGGGTCGTACACCAGCCCCTCCGGCAGATACGGGACGGGCAGCCGGTCGGCGCCCGGGGCCCCGGACGCCGGGTATCCGCCGCCCAGCACGGTCACCACACCCACGCCCGGCCGACGCACGACGGGCTGGGCGAACAGCGCCGCCGGACGTCCGCTGAAGGACGTGTAGTTGTCGAAGAGCCTCGGCACATAGAGCCCCGACCCGGCCGCGATCTCGGTGACCGCGTCCTCGGCGGCCGTGTGCTGGACACTGCCGGTCCCGCCGCCGTTGACGAATTCGAGGTCCGGCTCCACCGCCCGTACCGCCCGGACGACCTCCGCGCGCCGCTGGGCGAGCTCCTTGCGGGCGGTGGCCTGCATCAGCCGTACGGCACGCGAGCGCAGCGGCCGTCCCGCGATCGCGTCGCCGACGCCCGCGATGTGACCCTCGTACGCCATGATCCCCACCAGCTTGAAGCCGGGCGTGCGTACGACGGCCCGGGCCATCTCGGCCACCTGGGCGGGGGAGTACAGCGGCGAGCGCAGCGCTCCGACCCGGACCCGGCCGCCGAACAGCTTGAGCGAGGTGTCCAGCTCCAGGCAGACCCGCACGACCTCGGTGCCACCCTGGCGCGCCTCGTCGATGAGACGGAGCTGCGCCGGGTCGTCGACCATGACGGTCACCGCGGCGGCGAGCTTGGGGTCGCCGGTCAGCTCGGCGTAGCCCTTCCGGTCGGCCGACGGATAGGCGAGCAGGACGTCGTCGAAACCGGACCTGGCCAGCCACAGCGACTCGGCGAGGGTGAAGGACATGATCCCCGCGAAGCCGTCCCGGTCCAGGACGCGTTCCAGGAGGGTGCGGCAGCGGACGGACTTGCTGGCGACACGGATCGGCTTGCCGCCGGCCCGGTGGACGAGGTCGTCCGCGTTCGCGTCGAAGGCCTCCAGGTCCACGATCGCGACGGGGGCGTCGAGGTGAGCGGTGGCCCGGTCGTAGCGGGCCCTGTCGGCGGCACGGGCAGTCATGACCGAAGACTGCCAGACTCGATTACCGCAGGGTAGGGGGACGTTCCGGGCAGATGCCCCGGCGCTTCGGACTGGTTCCCGCCGGACGCGCGTCAACCCGTAGAGTGACGCGGACGCAGGGAGGACGACCTTGCTCCGGCGGGCCCTGCCCGGGGTGACGGTCCACCGGTGCGGGTATGCGTGCCCGTGGCGGTCTCCTTCCGCATACGAAACGGCTCGCCGAGTTCCGCGGCTGCCGACAGCCCGGTACGAGGAAACGGGGGGGGTGCATGAGCACGGAAGCGCGGCGCGCCTCGATTCCCCCGCGCCCCAGCTCCCCACCCGCCGACGCCCCGCCGACCTCACCGGCTCCGACGAACCCGTCGGCTCCGACGGGCTCACCGACTCCACCGGCTCCGGCCCATTCGCCGGCTCCCGCGGCTCCGGCCGCCCGGACGACTCCGTCCGACGGGCCGGCTCCCTCGATACCGGCTCGGTCGTCGGGGCAGTCTCCGTCGGCGCAGTCTCTGTCAGCGGGGGAGGACTGGTCCGCCGAGCCCCCCTCGCCGCCCCGGCAGGGGCCCTCGTCCCCGACCGGGCGGGCCGCGGCGAACCGCGCCCCGATGATCCCGTCGCGCCCCGTGAGCCCGCCCAGTGGCCCGGCTCCGTCGGTGCCGCCCCAGCCCGTCGGGCCGCCGCCGACGCGGGAATGGCCCGGTTCGAAGGGCGGACGGTCCGTGGACGGAGGCGGGTTCCGATCCTCCGACGACGGTTCCGCGCCTACCTCCGGCTCCGCGCCTTCCGCCTTCACGCCGCCTTCCGCGCCGGGAGCCGTGCGGGGCTCGCGGGTGCCTTCGCCGCCGCCTTCCTTCGACTTCTTCGACACCTCGACGGAAGCGGGCGAAGCCTCCGGCACGGCGGACACCCCGAGGCCGGCCTCGCCGGGCAGCGCGCCGGGGTCCGCCACAGCAGGCAGTCCGGGGTCCGCTGCGTCCGACGCTCCGAGGTCCGCCTCGCCGGGTACGCCGAGCTCCGCCTCGGCCGGCCCGCTGAGGTCCGCCCCGCCGGGCGCTCACGGGTCCGCCTCCCCCGGCAATCCGGGGTCCCCTTCGCCGGGCAGGCCGGGGTCGGCCTCCTCCGGCGCCCCGTGGTCCGCCTCGCCGGGTACGCCGAGGTCCGCCTCGGCCGGCGACTCATCCTTTGGCGGGCAGCGTCCCACCGCGCCGTTCGCCGCTCAGCGCCCCCCGTCGGAAGCCGGCCGTTACGGCTCCGCGGCGTCCCCTTCGGAGCGCCCGGCCTCGCCGTCGTCGGCCTCGCGGCGCCCCGCGTCGAACGCCGCCGCGCAAGGTCCCGCGTCCGCGTCCCGGCCGGATTCCCGCCGCTTCCCCCCTCTGCGTCCCGAGGTACGGCCGGGGTCGACGGCCCCGCCGCCTCCCGCGGCCTCCGCACGCTTCCCGGACGCGCCGCCCGCGTCCGCCGAGCCGGCGCGTCCCGGTTTTGCGCCGCACACCGCCGGGTCGTCGCAGCCCGGCGCGGGGCAGCACCCTGGCCAGCGCCCCGCCCGGTTGTCCCACCCCGCCGCGCCGGAGCGCCCGTCCCAGCCCCCGCGGGAGTCCCAGCCCCCGCGGGAGTCCCGGCTCCAGCGCGAGTCCGGGCCCCGGCCTCCCTCCGAGCCGTCGCCTCCCTCCGAGCCGTCGCGCCCCTCCGAGCCGTCGCGTCCCTCCGAGCACCTGCGCCGGTCCGAGCCTCGGCGCCCCGCCGAGCCCCCGTGTTCGTCTGTGCCCGCGCACGCCTCTGAACCCCCGCGCCTGCCCGAGTCCTCGCGTCTCGCCGAGCCTCGGCGCCCCGCCGAGCCCCCGTGTTCGTCCGTGCCCGCGCACGCCTCTGAACCCCCGCGCCTGCCCGAGTCCTCGCGTCTCGCCGAGCCTCGGCGCCCCGCCGAACCCCTGCGTCCGTCCGAGCCCGCGCACCTCGCCCAGCCGTCGCGCCCCTCCGAGCCCCCGAGCCCCGTACGGCCCTCCGAGCCCGCGCGGCCCGGAGCCGCAGGGCGCGCGCCGGTTTCCGAGGAGCGCGTCGCGGAGACGACGCGGCGGCTGCGGCCCGTCCGGGCCGAGCAGCCCCCCGTACCCGCCGTACCCTCCGCGGCCACACCTCCGTTCACGCCGCCCCCATCGACGGCGTCCGCCGAGGGAGCTCCGGGCGTGGAGCGCCCCTTCGTGTCGTTCGCCGAGCCCGAGACCTACGGCGGCGCCACCGCGCGGGTGCGCCCGTTCCGTGGGCGGGCCCGGCCCCGCACCGTGGCCGCCGCGGCCTGTGTCGTTCTCGGACTCGGGCTCATCGGCGGTGCGGTGACCGGGAGTTGGCTCACCGGGGACGACACGGACGAACCCGGTTCGCGCGGCGCCTTCACCGCGGCCGGAGGACTCTGGCACAGCGTGCCCGTGGACCGGCTCTTCCCGCCGACCGTGCTGGGTGACGGGGCGGGTCCCGGCGGCTCCGACCGCACCTGGACGCGGATCGCCGTCGCCCCGGACACCGGCTGCAAGGACGCCTTCGACCCGCTGCTGCGCCAGGCCCTCGCCCCCGTCGGCTGCCAGCGGCTGCTGCGCGCCACCTACGTGGACGCGACCCGGAGCCATGTCACCACCGTCGGCCTGCTGTTCACCAAGGCGGACGCGGCGGGCATGACCTCCCTCAAGGCCCGCTTCCGCAAGGAGGGCCTGGACCGGCGCACCGACCTGATGCCCCGCTCCTACGCCGCGAAGGGCACCGCCGCCGAGGGCTTCGGCAAGGCTCAGCGTGCCTCCTGGACCGAGTCGGTTCTCACGGACGCACCCGTCGTCGTGTACGCCGTCTCCGGGTTCGCCGACGGGCGCGCCGTCGCCACCCCGCAGCCCGCCGCCGACGCCATGAAGCCGGACTCGACCACGGCCCCGGCCCAGGCGGGCCTCGGCCATGAGGCGCAGGGCCTCGCCGACCGGGTCGAGCGAGGCCTCCGCAAGACCGTCACCTCGGCCACGGAGAAGCCGTCATGACCCGCAAGACCGGCCCCGTCAGCCGTACTCAGCAGACCGGCACGACCGGAGGGACCACCGGGGCCGGGCAGAACGCGACCGCCGCGAAGACTTTCGGGGCCGCGAAGACCACCGGGGCCGGGGACAGCGCCCCGGTCGGGCGGAGCCCGCTGTCAGGACCGTCCGGCGCGGCCCGACGCCTCCGCACGGCTGCCGCAACCGACCGTGCGCCGCGCCTCCGCACGGCCCTGACGGCCCGTCGGCCCCGGATCTCCGGCTGGTCCGGCGTCGTCAGCGCTGTCCTTGCCGCCTCCCTCGCCCTGGTGCCCTCGACCGTCGCCCACGCCGACGGCATACGCGCCCAGCAGTGGGGCCTCGACGCGATGCACACACAGCAGGCGTGGCGTACGACCAAGGGCAAGGGCATCACCGTCGCCGTCCTCGACACCGGCGTCGACGCCCGGCATCCGGACCTCGCGGGCAATGTGCTCGCCGGCAAGGACATGGTCGGTTTCGGCGCGAGCCGGGGTGACCGGGCCTGGGCCCGGCACGGCACCGCCATGGCGGGCATCATCGCCGGGCACGGCCACGGGGCGGGCGACGCCGACGGCGTCATGGGTATCGCCCCGGAGGCGAAGGTCCTGCCCGTCCGCGTCATCCTCGAGGACGGCGACTCGGCCCGCTCCAAGGCCCGTAGCACCCGTGGCAACGCCCTCGCCGAGGGCATCCGCTGGGCCACCGACCACGGCGCCGACGTCATCAACCTCTCCCTCGGCGACGACTCCAAGTCCGCCCACCCCGAGCCCGCCGAGGACGAAGCCGTCCAGTACGCGCTGAAGAAGGGCGCCGTCGTCGTCGCCTCGGCCGGCAACGGCGGCGAGAAGGGCGACCACATCTCGTACCCGGCCGCGTACCCCGGCGTGATCGCGGCGACCGCCGTCGACCGCTACGGAACCCGCGCCTCCTTCTCCACCCGCCGCTGGTACGCCACCGTCAGCGCCCCGGGCGTCGATGTCGTCATCGCCGACCCGGACGACCGGTACTACGAGGGCTGGGGCACCAGCGCGGCGTCCGCGTTCGTCTCCGGCGCGGTCGCGCTCATCAAGGCCGCCCACCCGGGCCTGTCCCCGGCCCAGATCAAGCAGCTCCTGGAGGACACCGCCCGCGACGTTCCCTCCGGGGGCCGCGACGACTCCCGTGGCTATGGCTTCATCGACCCCGCCGCCGCCATCAAGGCGGGCGGCCGGCTCAAGCCGGAGGGCCTCAAGTCGGCGGCGTACGGCCAGAAGTACTTCGGTACCGGCCCCGACACCCCCGACGACGGCGGCAGTTCCGCCGACTGGGCCGGCCCCCTCGCGGGTGCCCTCGGCCTGGCCCTGCTGGCAACGGCGGTCGTCCTGTGGCGCGGTCGCAGAGGCCCGCACCCGTTCGGCCGGTCCTAGCGACGCCGGTCCTGGCGGCACTGGTCCTGGCGGCAACGGGGCTTGCCCTGCCCCGCACCTCATCGCGTTGCGTTGTCGCAGCACCCGAGTGCGCCGCCCGGTAGGCCGGACCCCGTCAGTCCTCGGCCGTGTCCTGGAAGGCGGTCAGCGCGGCCTTCGACACCGCTTCCACCAGCGAAATCCCCTTCGCCTGCGTGGAGTTCCCGTTCGACAGCGCGGCCACCAGGTAGTCGTGGCCGTCGACGGAGACCCGACCGATGCTGTTGATGTCCCACAGCCCGGTCGTGCTGCGCGCCAACCACCCGTTCTTCAGCGCCCATTGCGAGCCGTCGGCGGCCGCCGACACCCCCCACTGCTGGTCGGTCTCGATCTCGCCCATGAGCCCCTGGAGATAGGACCGGGAGGTCTCGCTGAGCTCCGAGTCGTCCCCGAACACCTGGCTCAGCAAGGCCAGTTGGTCGCTCGCCGTGGTCTGGGTCAGCCCCCACAGCTCGCCGTCGCCGCCCTGCGTGTCCGTCAGGCCGAAGCGCTTGTTCGCGGAGCCCAGGCCGTCGGCCCGGCCGATCGCCTTCCACAGCGTGGTCGCCGACGCGTTGTCGCTGTTCTCGATCATCGCGGTGGCGTACGTCTTCTCCTGCGCGGTGAGATGCCGGTCCGCGTCCTGCGCCTGGAGCAGCAGCGCGGCCAGGATGTTCACCTTGACGATGCTCGCGGTGTCGAAGGCGGCGTCACCGTAGGCGGCGCTCTCACCCGAGTCGACGTCCAGGACGGCCACCGACGTCTTCGCGCCCTCCGCCACCGTCACCGACTTCATCGCCTTCGCGAGCAGCGCGTCCCGGTCCACGGAGGGCTCCGCCACAGGTTCCACCGATGCCTCCTCGCGCACGGCCGGCGACGAAGAGGGCGATGCCGACGCCGCCGACGATACGACGGCCGGGCCGTCGTGCGCCTGGGCCTTCATGTACACGGTCCCGGCCGCGGTGGCGCCGACGAGGACGGCGGAGGCCACCGCGGTGTAGAGGAGTGGCTTGCGTCGGGAGGGCCGGGCGCGACGCCCGCGTGCTCTGTGACGGTCCATCCCGCGATGCTGGACGGCCGGGCTGTGTCCGCGGTTAGACGCGTGTTAGAGGTGTGTCAGGGAAGACTGAGAAACTGATGAATCCCGTCAACGCCGGGTTTCAGGGGCCGCACAAGCGCAGCAGCATCCCCCCGATAGGGTCGGGGACCGTGGCGAACAAGAACATTCCCGACTCCGGCTTCTCCGATGACGACGGCTCCGCCGATCCCCGGCTGCACGCGGCGCTCGCCGCCTGGTCCGCGGACCGCACCGCCGTGCCGCCGGTCCTGGAGGCACTGGAGGGTGCCCGGTTGCTGGTGCCCGTCGTGGCCATCCTCGGCGAGGTCGAGGAGGACGCGAACGGGCTGCGCCGCGAGAAGACCAGCGACATGGCGGTGCCCACGCTCAAGGCGGGGAACCGCACGGCCCTGCCCGCCTTCACGTCCACCGAATCACTGGCCCGCTGGGACCCCGAGGCCCGCCCCGTAGCCGTACGCCTGCGGCAGGTCCTGGAGGCCGCGGCGCACGAGAAGGCCGACACGATCGTGCTGGACCTGGCCGGGCCCGTGTCCTACGAGCTGACGGGCTCCGCTCTGCTGGCGCTCGCCGAGGGGCGTACGACCGCCGACCCGCTCGCCGATCCCGCCGTGATCGAGGCGGTACGGGCCGCGGTCGCCGCCGAGCCCCAGGTCGTCCGCGCCCATCTCGGCCCCGGCCGGGCCGACGGCACCCTCGCCCTCGTGCTCGACCCGTCGGCCGCCCCCGCCGAGACCGCTCACGCGGTGGCCGAGCGCCTCGCGGCCGACGAAACACTGAGGGCCCGCCTGGTGCGCGGCCTCGACCTGGCACTGCTGCCGGCCGAGGCGACGCCACCGGGCGAGCCCCTGTACGTACGCGGGTAGATACCCGGGAGGTACGTGTCCGTACGACGTACGGACACGGGTCAGCCGTAGACGGGGCCTGTGTACTTCTCGCCCGGGCCCTGGCCCGGCTCGTCCGGGACGAGCGACGCCTCGCGGAAGGCCAGCTGGAGCGACTTCAGGCCGTCGCGCAGCGGCGCCGCGTGGAAGGAGCTGATCTCGGTCGCGCTCGCGTCGAGCAGCCCGGCGAGCGCGGTGACCAGCTTGCGCGCCTCGTCCAGGTCCTTGTGCTCGTCGCCCTCCTCGGTGAGACCGAGCTTCACGGCGGCGGCGCTCATCAGGTTGACGGCGACCGTCACGATGACCTCGACCGCGGGGACCTCGGCGATGTCGCGGGTCATGGTGTCGTAGTCGGGGTTCTGGGGAGGGGTGTCACTCATGCCTCCCACGATAGGCCCCGGCGCGCGCGCCCCCGTCCGCGGGAGTCCTCCGCCGGGTGGGCGGCGGCGAGGAGGCCGCCGGTTAGCGCGTACCCGGCGGAACTGCTAACCTTGTGTAACGACCGGCCGGACACGTATGTGCTCGGCCCACAAGTGGAGGCTCCGATCTCCCACCCGACTGTCCTCCGGGACGGCGGGTCACCCGGTCAGGCGGCCCCCACCGTTCCGTACGGACGGTGGAGTCGCCCGAATGTGCGCCCCGCGGTTGACCGCGGCGGTGCTCCGGTTATTCATGGAGCCCCGCCTGTGTCCCGTCCGGGGCATTTTTCATGTGCCACGGCGGTTGGTCCCATTGTCATCAGAGACATACGCGGCTGTCCGCCAGACCGCCGTGTGGTGCTACCGAGGAGGATCCATCAGCACCGAGCCCCGCATCAACGACCGGATTCGCGTTCCCGAAGTGCGACTTGTCGGTCCCAGCGGCGAGCAGGTCGGGATTGTTCCGCTTGCCAAGGCCCTTGAGCTTGCTCAGGAGTACGACCTCGACCTGGTCGAGGTGGCGGCGAGCGCTCGCCCGCCCGTCTGCAAGCTCATGGACTACGGGAAGTTCAAGTACGAGTCGGCCATGAAGGCCCGTGAGGCGCGCAAGAACCAGGCGCACACGGTCATCAAGGAAATGAAGCTCCGGCCGAAGATCGACCCGCACGACTACGACACCAAAAAGGGTCACGTCGTCCGGTTCCTCAAGCAGGGCGACAAGGTCAAGATCACGATCATGTTCCGTGGTCGCGAGCAGTCCAGGCCGGAGCTCGGCTACCGACTGCTGCAGCGTCTCGCGACGGACGTCGAGGACCTCGGGTTCATCGAGTCGAACCCGAAGCAGGACGGCCGAAACATGATCATGGTTCTCGGTCCGCACAAGAAGAAGACCGAGGCGATGGCCGAAGCCCGTGAGGCTCAGGCGGCTCGCAAGGCGGAAGCGAAGGCCAACCCCGGTCGCTCGCAGAACGCCGCCGATGATGACATCGCCGACGGTGAGATCGCCGAAGACGAGGTCACCGAGGGCGAGTCCACCGAGGTCGAGTCCGTCGAGGCCCCGGCCGAGGCATCAGCCGAGGCCTGATCCCAGGGCTGCCGCCCCGGGATGTCAATCTATACATATGACGTTCCACCGTGCCCGGTCCAGCGACCGGGCACCGGAACGCCACTGACGAGGAGAGAACGGCGCTATGCCGAAGAACAAGTCGCACAGCGGTGCCAGCAAGCGCTTCAAGATCACCGGCTCCGGCAAGGTGCTCCGTGAGCGCGCCGGCAAGCGCCACCTGCTCGAGCACAAGTCGTCCCGCGTGACCCGTCGTCTCACCGGCACCGCCGAGATGGCCCCGGGCGACGCCGCGAAGATCAAGAAGCTTCTCGGCAAGTGACGTACCGGCGCCTCGGCGCCGCACGTCTGAACCGGGACCCCATCGATTTCGGGCCGTGTGAGTCCAACCACGGCCCCGCTACAAGGAGTTAAAAAGTGGCACGCGTCAAGCGGGCAGTCAACGCCCACAAGAAGCGCCGGGCAATCCTCGAGGCGGCCTCCGGCTACCGCGGTCAGCGTTCGCGCCTGTACCGCAAGGCCAAGGAGCAGGTCACCCACTCGCTGGTCTACAACTACAACGACCGCAAGAAGCGCAAGGGCGACTTCCGCCAGCTGTGGATCCAGCGCATCAACGCTGCGGCCCGCCAGAACGGCATGACGTACAACCGCCTCATCCAGGGTCTGAAGGCCGCCAACATCGAGGTGGACCGCAAGATCCTCGCGGAGCTGGCCGTCAACGACGCCAACGCGTTCACCTCGCTCGTCGAGGTCGCGAAGAAGGCGCTGCCGTCGGACGTCAACGCGCCGAAGGCCGCGTGACGCTGCGCTGGCTTAGCCGACGTGACTGAAGGACCCGCAGGTTTCAGCCTGCGGGTCCTTTGCTGCTGACGCCCGCTGAGGTTGTCCGTTCGGGTGCCGGCCGTCGGGGGCTGATCGCTCCCCCGAGTTCTCGGCTCCGCTCGAACAGGGGGGACCCCCATCGCGGCGGAGCCGCAGATCGACACAGGCCCGCGCCCCTACGGGGTTGCAGTCGTCCCCAGATACCGAAGGTGAACCAGAACATGCCCCCCGCCGCCCCCGAGCTGATCTCCCCGCGCTCGCCGCGTGTCCTGGCCGCCCGGCGGCTCGCCAGGCGGAACTTCCGGGGCAAGGATCGGCTGTTTCTCGCCGAGGGGCCGCAGTCCGTCCGGGAGGCCGCGGCGCACCGCGCCGACGGCACCGCCACCCTCGTGGAACTGTTCGCCACCGTCGAGGCCGCGGAGCGGTACGCCGACATCGTCGGCGACGCCCGGAACGCCGGCGCCCGCGTGCACCTCGCCGAAGAGCAGGTCATCGCCGACATCTCCACCACCGTCACCCCGCAGGGCCTCGTCGGGATCTGCCGCTTCCTCGACACCCCCTTCGAGGAGATCCTCAAGGCCGGCCCCAAGCTCGTCGCCGTGCTCGCGCACGTCCGCGACCCCGGGAACGCCGGGACCGTGCTGCGCTGCGCGGACGCCGCCGGCGCCGAGGCCGTCGTCCTCACCGACGCGTCCGTCGACCTCTACAACCCCAAGGCCGTACGGGCCTCGGTCGGGTCCCTGTTCCATCTGCCCGTGGCCGTCGGCGTGCCCGTCGAGCAGGCCGTCGCGGGACTCAAGAACGCCGGTGTCCGCATCCTCGCCGCCGACGGCGCGGGCGAGGACGATCTCGACGACGAACTCGACAAGGGCACCATGGGCGGACCCACCGCCTGGGTGTTCGGCAACGAGGCCTGGGGGCTTCCGGAGGAGACCCGCGCGCTGGCCGATGCCGTCGTGCGCGTTCCGATCCACGGAAAGGCCGAGAGCCTGAACCTGGCCACGGCAGCGGCCGTATGTCTCTACGCGTCAGCCCGTGCACAGCGCGCCTCCACAGGGTGCCGTTCCGTCACCGACAGCTAGTAGGGTGACGGGCTCGGGGGCCCTCTGCGCCGGACGAGAGGTGGGGTACGGGGATGAGTGTCGGCACGGGTGGTGCGCACGGCGCGCTGCGAGCACGAGACGTGCGCGGCACCTCCGCGTCCCGGCACGATGACGACACCGCCGGAGCCGGCCCCGGAGCCGGGCTGGGCATAGACCCCGACGACCTGCCCGACGGAATCGTCGTCGCCGACGAACACGGCCGGGTGATCTGCTTCAACGCCGCCGCCGCCCGGATCACGGCGGTCCCCGCGGCCGAGGCCCTCGGCCGCCGGCTCGAATCGGCGCTCCCGCTGGAGGACCTGGAGGGCCGCCGGTGGTGGCAGCTGACCGACCCGTACGGCGGTCTCGCCATCCGCAACAGCCAGCCCGAGCGCAACCTGCTGCTCCCCGGCGGCCGTGAGGTCCTCGTCTCCGCGCGCTATGTGCGGACCCGGCCCACCGGACCGATCCGCCGCGTCGTCGTCTCGCTGCGCGACACCGAGGCACGCCGCCGCACCGAGCGCAGCCACGCCGAGCTGATCGCCACGGTCGCCCACGAACTGCGCTCGCCGCTCACCTCCGTCAAGGGCTTCACGGCGACCCTGCTCGCCAAGTGGGAACGCTTCACCGACGACCAGAAGAAGCTGATGCTGGAGACCGTCGACGCCGACGCGAACCGCGTCACCCGGCTCATCGCCGAGCTCCTCGACATCTCCCGCATCGACTCCGGGCGGCTCGAGGTGCGCCGCCAGCCCGTCGACATAGGCGCCGCCGTCGGCCGGCACATCCAGGCGTACGTCGCCTCGGGCCAGCCCGCCGACCGTTTCCTGCTGCGCATCGAACAGCCCCTGCCCGCCCTCTGGGCCGACCCCGACAAGATCGACCAGGTGCTCAGCAACCTGATCGAAAATGCGGTGCGGCACGGCGAGGGAACCGTCACCATTGACGTGGCACCCTCGGCCTCCCCGCGTGAGCGGGACGACGAGGGCACGGCGAGCGCCGTCACGTCGGTCACCGTGAGCGACGAGGGCACCGGAATCCCGGAGGAGTCCATGAACCGCGTCTTCACCCGCTTCTGGCGGGGCAGCAAGCGCGGCGGCACCGGCCTCGGGCTCTACATCGTCAAGGGCATCGTCGAAGCCCACGGCGGCACCATCACGGTCGGCCGCGCCCCCGGCGGGGGAGCGGAGTTCCGATTTACGTTGCCCGTGGGCACCCCGGCGTATCTCCTGTAACGCCGCAGCGGCCCCCACGGGCTCATCCGCACGGGAGCACCGCGAGGACGCCCAGTCCTGGGCAGGCCCCCACCCCCGTTAGACTCGGCCTTTGGCACCTTTGCGTCCACTCATCTGCGGACGATGCGTCTCCGAGTCGATGACGGGGACCCTCAGCCAGCCAACCGGAAGCACGGGAAGAGATGTCGGCACCTAATAAGTCGTACGACCCTGTAGAGGTCGAGGCCTTGAAACCGGAAGAGATCGAGCGCATGCGGGACGAGGCGCTCGCCGCCTTCGCGGCCGCCGGTGACCTCGACGCGCTCCAGGAGGCCAAGGTCGCCCACACCGGCGGCACCTCGCCGCTGGCCCTCGCCAACCGCGAGATCGGCGCACTGCCCCCGCAGGCCAAGGCCGCGGCCGGCAAGCTCGTCGGCCAGGCCCGCGGCGCAGTGAACAAGGCCCTCGCCGCCCGCCAGACCGAGCTGGAGGCCGACCGTGACGCCCGCGTACTGGTCGAGGAGGCGGTGGACGTCACACTGCCCTACGACCGCGTACCGGCCGGCGCCCGGCACCCGCTGACCACCATGATGGAGCGCGTCGCGGACGTCTTCGTCTCCATGGGGTACGAGGTCGCCGAAGGGCCCGAGGTCGAGGCGGAGTGGTTCAACTTCGACGCCCTGAACTTCGGCCCGGACCACCCGGCCCGGCAGATGCAGGACACCTTCTTCGTCCAGGGCCCCAAGGGTGCAGACAGCGACGGCGAGTCCGGTGTCGTGCTGCGCACCCACACCTCGCCGGTGCAGGCCCGCGCCCTGCTCGACCGTGAGCCGCCCGTCTACGTCGTGTGCCCCGGCCGCGTCTACCGCACGGACGAACTCGACGCCACGCACACCCCGGTCTTCCACCAGATCGAGCTGCTGGCCGTCGACGAGGGCCTGACCATGGCCGACCTCAAGGGCACCATGGACCACATGGTCCAGTCGCTCTTCGGCTCGGACATGAAGACCCGGCTGCGCCCGAACTACTTCCCCTTCACCGAGCCGTCCGCCGAGATGGACATGCTCTGCTACGTCTGCAAGGGCGAGTCCGTCGGCAACCCCGACCGCCCCTGCCGGACCTGCTCCTCCGAGGGCTGGATCGAGCTCGGCGGCTGCGGCATGGTCAACCCGCGGGTGCTGGTCGCCTGTGGCGTCGACCCGGAGAAGTACAGCGGATTCGCCTTCGGGTTCGGCATCGAACGGATGCTGATGTTCCGTCACAACGTAGAAGACATGCGAGACATGGTCGAGGGTGACGTCCGGTTCACCCGGCCGTTCGGGATGGAGATCTGATGCGGGTCCCGCTTTCTTGGCTGCGGGAGTACGTCGACCTGCCGGCGACGGAGACCGGGCGCGACGTCCAGGCCAAGCTCATTTCGGCAGGCCTCGAGGTCGAGACCGTCGAGCCGCTCGGCGCCGACCTCAAGGGCCCCCTGGTCGTCGGCCAGGTGCTCACCATCGAGGAACTGACGGAGTTCAAGAAGCCCATCCGCTTCTGCACCGTCGACGTCGGTACGGCCAACGGCACCGGTGAGCCCCAGGAGATCGTCTGCGGTGCCCGCAACTTCGCCGTCGGCGACAAGGTCGTCGTGGTCCTGCCCGGCGCCGTGCTGCCCGGCAACTTCGCGATCGCCGCACGCAAGACGTACGGCAAGACCTCGCACGGCATGATCTGCTCCGGCGACGAGCTCGGCATGGGCGACGACGGCAGCAGCGGCATCATCGTGCTGCCGCCCGAGGTCGAGGTCGGCACCGACGCGATCGAGCTGCTCCAGCTCGTCGACGAGGTCCTCGACATCGCCGTCACGCCCGACCGCGGCTACGCCCTGTCGCTGCGCGGCGTGGCCCGCGAGGCCGCCATCGCGTACGGCCTGCCGCTGCGCGACCCCGCGCTGCTCGACGTACCGGCCCCGAACGCCTTCGGCTACCCGGTGCAGGTCTCCGACCCGATGGGCTGCGACCGCTTCACCGCGCGCACGGTGACCGGGCTCGACCCCGACGCCCACTCCCCGATCTGGCTGCGGCGCCGTCTGCAGAAGGCCGGCATGCGCCCGATCTCGCTCGCCGTCGACATCACCAACTACGTGATGCTGGAGCTCGGCCAGCCGCTGCACGCCTACGACCGCAGCCGGGTCCAGGGCACGATCGGTGTGCGCCGGGCCGAGCAGGGCGAGAAGATCACCACCCTCGACGGCGTCAAGCGCACGCTGGACGCCGGAGACCTGGTGATCACCGACGACCGCGGCCCCATCGGCCTCGCGGGCGTCATGGGCGGCGCCCACACCGAGATCGACGACACCGAGGGCACCACGACCGAGGTCGTCATCGAGGCCGCGCACTTCGACGCGATCTCGATCGCGCGCACGGCCCGCCGCCACAAGCTGGCCTCCGAGGCGTCCAAGCGCTTCGAGCGCGGCGTCGACCCGCAGGCCGCGTCCGCCGCGGCCCAGCGGACCGTCGACCTGCTCGTGCTCCTCGCGGGCGGCACCGCCGACGCCGGGGTCACCGAGGTGATCGCACCGTCCGCGCCGCACACCATCACCATCCCGGCGAACCACCCGGACAAGGTGGCCGGTGTCGACTACGGCCGCGAGACCGTCGTCCGCCGGCTCCAGGAGGTCGGCTGCGACGTCTACGGCCAGGACGAGCTGATCGTCACCATGCCGTCCTGGCGGCCCGACCTGACGGACCCGAACGACCTCGCGGAAGAGGTCATCCGCCTTGAGGGCTACGAGAACCTGCCCTCCACGCTGCCCAAGCCCCCGGCGGGCCTCGGCCTCACCCCCCGGCAGCGGATGCACCGCCGGATCGGCCGCGCGCTGGCCGGCGCCGGATACGTGGAGGCGCTGAACTACCCGTTCATCGGCGAGCACGTCTTCGACCAGTTCGGCCTGGCCGACGACGACCCGAAGCGCAAGGTCGTCAAGCTGGTCAACCCGCTCTCCGACGAGGAGCCCGCGCTCCGTACGACGCTGCTGCCGGGCCTGCTCCAGGCACTGCGCCGCAACGACGGACGCGGCGGCCACGACCTGGCGCTCTTCGAGACGGGCCTGGTCTTCCACCCGCAGGAGGAACTGCGCGTCGCCGGGCGGCTGCCCGTCGACCGCCGTCCCACCGACGAGCAGATCGCCTCCCTGACCGCCGCGCTGCCCGTCCAGCCCCGGCACGCCGCCGTCGTCCTCGCGGGCGCCCGCGAGCAGGCCGGCTGGTGGGGCAAGGGCCGTCCGGCCGACTGGGCCGACGCGATCGAGGCCGCGCGCACCCTGGCCCGCGAGTCGGGGACCGAACTCCTCGTCCGCTCCGGCCAGTACGGGCCGTGGCACCCGGGCCGCTGCGCCGAGCTCGCGGTCGTCGTGGACGGTGCGGAGCAGGTCATCGGGCACGCGGGCGAGCTGCACCCCGGTGTCGTCAAGACGCTGGGCCTGCCCGCGCGCACCTGCGCGATGGAGCTGAACCTGGACGTGCTGGAGCGGGCGAGCTCGGGCCACCCCAAGGGCCCGAAGATCTCGACCTTCCCGGTCGCCACGCAGGATGTCGCCCTGGTCGTCGACAAGACCGTCCCGCACGCGGACGTCGAGTCGGCGCTGCGCGAGGGCGCGGGTGAACTCCTGGAGTCCATCCGGCTGTTCGACGAGTACGAGAGCGAGCAGCTCGGCGAGGACAAGAAGTCCCTCGCCTACGCGCTGCGGTTCCGTGCCGCCGACCGCACGCTGACCGTCGACGAGGCCTCCGCGGCTCGCGACGCGGCGGTGGCGCTGGCCGCCGAGCGCACGGGAGCGGTGTTGCGCGGAGCCTAGGACAGGTCCTCAAGGGCTCCACCGGTAGTACCGGGGAACTGTGCGCCGTTCGGTGGCCGCGGATCGTTCGCGGCCGGGCGCACGGTTCCCCGCTCCCCTTTCGAGGCTTCGCGCGGCTCCTGCCTGCATAAATGCGCGCTTCCGAAGACACCTCACTCATTCGGGTGACATGTCCGGGCGATCCGGCCCGGTCGGGGTGGGCGCTCGACAGAATCGGACCGGTCTCTCCGAGGCCGTCCGCGCTGTCAGGGCCTATTGGGGGGCCAATCGGCATGATCCGTATCAAGGCTGGGGCTCCCCGCAGGGCGACGCTCCGGACGCATTCGCGGGACCCGGCCCGGGTGGTTCTCGGGCCCCGGCGCCGGGGCAACCGGCTGAGGGAGGGATTCACCCGGGCGGTGCGCGGCGCCAGACCCCGCACCGGAATCACCCGGGGGGACCGCGCCCACGGCATACGCGCCGACCTCGGCCACACGCTGCGCCGCACCGCCGACCGGCCGCCGCTGCGCCGGGCACTGAACCTCGGGCTGCCCGCGGTCTGGGGCGCGCTGGCGATCTCGTACAAGATGGCCTGTCCGCTCGCGCAGCAGAACGGGCTCGGTGCCCGCATCGTCACCAGCGCCGTCTTCTTCGCGGTCGGCGCCGGTCTGATACTCCACGTCAGAAGGGCGCTGCTGCGCGAGCTCCGGCAGATCCGCAAGGTGGCGGGTGCCGCGCAGAACGTCCTGCTGCGCCCGCTGCCGCCGCGCATCGACGGGCTGAACATCGCGGCGGTCCAGCTCTCCGCGGACCGCGGCGCGAGCATCGGCGGCGATCTGTACGAGGCGATCGCCACCGAACACGGCGTGCGGGTCGTGATGGGCGATGTCCGCGGGCACGGACTCGGCGCCATCGGGACCGTCGCCGCCGTCCTCGGCAGCTTCCGCGAGGCCGCGCACGACGAACCCGAACTCGGCGGCGTGCTCGGACGACTGGAGCGGGCGATGGCCCGGCATCTGCGCGAGCGGGACCGGGCCGAACACTCCACGGCCGGGCTCGACCCGGACAGCCCGACCGCAGAGGAGTTCGTCACCGTCCTGCTGCTGGAGATCCGCTCGGACGGCGAGGTGTACGCCCTCAACTGCGGCCATCCCTGGCCGTATCTGCTCGGCAGGGGCCTCGTCCGGCCGCTCGTCCGTGCCGAACCGCTGCCCCCGCTCGGGCTGTTCCCGCTTCCGGCCGGGCTCTCGGCCGAGCCCTGCGGCCAACTCCGGCCCGGCGAGGGGCTCTTCCTGCACACGGACGGTGTCGAGGACGCGCGGGACGCCCAGGGACGGTTCTTTCCGCTGCTTCCGGCGCTCGCGGAGGCCGTCCGCGAGCGGCCCGTCGTACCGCAGGCCGTGCTCCGCGCGGTCTTCGCCGGCCTGCTGCACCACGCCGGCGGCCGACCCGCCGACGACGTGGCCCTTCTGGTGCTGCACAACGACCGCCGACCGGTCGCCCTGCAGCAGGGGCGCGTGTCCCACCCCCTTCCCCGCTAGAGCGGCGGCCTGCGGTTCCGCATTCCGCGGGCGACCGGCCACGGGACCCGCGCCCGGACGACTGGAGTCCCGCGGTCGCCCCGGTGTCGGCCGTCCGCCCCGCCACGGAGTGTCGGGCAGGCAGCTGGGCGGACGGCGCCGGGGCGGGCCGCCGCACTGTACGAGGGGGAGCCGGCGGCCCGACCGGCCTCTTGCGAGGCATTTCAGTCAACCGGTACGACACTCTCTGCGACAGCGCGCGTACAGCGCGGATACGGGCATTCGCTTCACACCCCGTGTGAAAGGGGACGCACTACTGTGTCGGGCACGATCGGGCACGGTCGGGCACGATCGACGACGTCGGCAACGAGCCACTCGGGGGCCTTCCATGCAGCCCAACACTCTGCTCGACGCGATCCTCGACGAGGCCGGTATCTCGCACGCGGGACTCGCCGCCCATGTGAACCAGGCGGGGCGGGCGCGCGGTCTCGCGCTCCGTTACGAACACACCGCCGTGGCACGGTGGTTGAAGGGCCAGCGACCGCGCGGCCAGGTGCCCGACCTGATCTGCGAAGTGCTCGCGGGACGACTGCACCGGCCCGTCACGCTCGACGACATCGGCCTCGGGGTCCCCGGCGAACCGTCCACCCCGCACGCCGGCTCGCTCTCCGGCTTCGTCGAACGCGCCACCGCTCTATGGCGCTCCGACGAACAGCAGCGCCCGCACATCCTCGGCGCCCCGGCCGTCACCGGAACGCCCGCGGTGATGCCCGTGTGGGAGTGGGAGAACCCGCCCGAGGACGTGGACGTCTCACGCGGCGGCCGCCACCACGTCAGCATGGCCGACATCGAGATGCTGCGCGCGGCCCGGGCGCACTACGAGCAGATGTACCGCAAGGCCGGGGGCATCGCGACCCGCACCAGGATCGTCGGCTTCCTCAACTCCGAGACCGCGCCGCTGCTGCGCGGCAGCTACACCGACGCGACCGGCCGCCAACTCCACCGCGCGACCGGCGGGTTGGTGGCCATCGCGGGCATCTGTGCCTACGACTCCGACGCGCACGGACTCGCCCAGCGGTACTTCCACCAGGCCCTGCGCCTGGCGAAGGCCAGTGGGGACAGGGGACTTGGCGCGTACGTCATAGCGCTGCTCGTCAACCAGGCGCTGTTCATGCGCGAGTACCGGCAGTCGGTCGCCTTCGCCGAGGCCGCGCTGCGCGCCGCGGGGCGCCACATCACCCCGGCGCTCGCCTCCGACCTGTACGCGATGCAGGCCAAGGCGTACGCACACCTCGGCGACGGCAGCAGCGCGCTGTCCTGCATACGGCGTGCGGAGCAGGCCGCCGAGCGTATCCGGCGCGGTTACGAGCCCGACGAGACCGGCTATGTCCAGCCGGGACTGGTCAACGTACAGGTGGCGGAGGCGTTGCTCAGCCTCGGCGACCTGGTGGCCGCCGCGGAGCACGCCGCGGCCGCCGTCGACACTCCGGCGCACGACCGGGGGCGCGTGCACCGGCTGGCCATGCTCAGCCAGATCGAGCTGCGCCAGGGCAACGCCGACAAAGCCGTGGCGACCGCCGTCCAAATGGCGGAGCAGGCACGGGGGATGGAGTCCCAGCGGCTGCGCGACAGACTTCGCGCGGTACGCGAGCACCTGGTGCGCAGCGGCTGTGCGGGCACGACCGAGGCCGCGGAACTGATCGACGGCGCACTGCGCGTACCGCTGTAGGAAGCACCCCGGAAAGCCGCTTCACGACCCCCACCGGAACGCCGCCCACCGCTTGGGCCCATCGTGTTCACCGCCACTGCACTGTGCCCCGACCGCTGCGAGCCTGCTGTCAGGACGTTGCTGCTGCGATATTGCCATCTACTCGGCGGAAGGTGGCAGAACCGTGCAGTGGACGAAACAGAACGAACAAACTGTGTATGAAAACCGCTGGTTCAGTGTCAATCTCGCAGATGTGGAGCTGCCGGACGGGCGGCACCTCGATCACTTCCTGATACGGCTGCGGCCCGTCGCCGTGGCCACGGTGGTGAACGAGGCCAACGAGGTACTGCTTCTGTGGCGGCACCGCTTCATCACCGACAGCTGGGGATGGGAGCTCGCGGCGGGCGTCGTGGAGGACGGCGAGGGCATCGCCGCGGCTGCGGCCCGGGAACTGGAGGAGGAGACCGGGTGGCGGCCGGGACCCCTGCGGCATCTGATGAGTGTCGAGCCCTCCAACGGGCTCACCGACGCCCGGCATCACATCTACTGGGCCGACGAGGGTGCGTACATCGGACACCCCGTGGACGACTTCGAGTCCGACCGTCGGGAATGGGTTCCCCTGAAGCTCGTTCCCGACATGGTCGCCCGCGGTGAGGTCCCGGCCGCCAACATGGCTGCCGCACTGCTCCTCCTGCACCATCTCAGGCTCGGGCAGGACGTGTTGCCCTGATCGGTCCCCCCTCGCAGCACCCTGGGGCCGGACAGGTCCTAGTGGCCCAGAGCCTGCCAGACCGCCACGGCCAGTGCGCCCACGGCCGCGACGACGGCGACGGCGGGCAGTGGCCAGCGGGTGTGTTCCAGCGCGACGATCCGTGTGCTCAGATCGTCGAGATCCTTCGCCGTCTGGTCGTCGCGCTGAGTGAGCAGCGCCAGCCCTCCCTCGATGCGGGTGAACCCCACTTCGAGGGACCGGCGTAACTCTGCGAGTTCCCTCGGTGCCACGGGATGCTCGGGGTCGGCGGTCACAGGTCCGCTCCTTTCCGTAGTCGGCACATCCCTTGTCTGCGCACGGAAAGTCAACTCGCCTGGTGGACACGTGGGGAGCGTGTGCGAGCGGCATATGCGGGCCCGGCCCGCACACGGCGTGTGAACGGCGCGGGCCCGGCACCGGAAAGGGTGCCGGGCCCGCGCCCGCCGAGCTCTACGGAACGTAGTCAGCGCTCCGCTGTCACTGGCCGTACGTGTAGAACCCCGAGCCCGACTTCCGGCCCAGGCGTCCCGCGTCCACCATGCGCTGGAGCAGCGGGGGAGCGGCGTACAGCGGCTCCTTGTACTCCTCGTACATCGAGTACGCGACCGAGGCCACCGTGTCGAGACCGATCAGGTCGGACAGCTTGAGCGGGCCCATCGGGTGGGCGCAGCCCATCTCCATGCCGTTGTCGATGTCCTCACGGCTCGCGATACCCGACTCGAACATCCGGATCGCGGACAGGAGATAGGGGATCAGCAGCGCGTTGACGACGAAGCCCGAGCGGTCCTGGGCGCGGATCGCGTGCTTGCCGAGCGCCTTCTCGGCGAACAGCTGGGCGCGGCCGATGGTGCCCTCGGAAGTGGTCAGCGCCGGGATCAGCTCCACGAGCTGCTGCACCGGGGCCGGGTTGAAGAAGTGGATGCCGATGACCTGGTCGGGACGCGAGGTCGCGACGGCCAGCTTCACCAGCGGGATCGAGGAGGTGTTGGAGGCGAGGATGGCGTCCGGCCTGGTCACCACCTGATCGAGTACCTGGAAGATCTCGGTCTTCACCTGCTCGTTCTCCACGACGGCCTCGATCACCAGGTCGCGGTCGGCGAACTCGCCGA
The DNA here is from genome assembly GCF_040611295.1 of Streptomyces sp. NPDC002935. NCBI lineage: Bacteria > Bacillati > Actinomycetota > Actinomycetes > Kitasatosporales > Streptomycetaceae > Streptomyces > Streptomyces sp. NPDC002935. Next base: position 122,263 of record NZ_JBEXNW010000012.1, on the reverse strand, counting down.
GGTCCGTGGTGAAGCTCAGCCGGTCCTGGGTGGCCTTGAGCTCTTCCTCGGAGATCTTTCCGCGCTCGGCCGCCTTGGACAGGGAGGAGAAGAGCCGGGTCCGGCCGATCTCCAGGGCCTCGCCCGTGGTCTCGGCGACCTTGACGTCGAGGCCGGCGCGGGCGCACACCTCGGCAATGCCCGCTCCCATCTGGCCGCAGCCCACCACTCCGACGCGTTCGATGTCGGTCACATCGTCCCCTTCGCTGATCCGCACGGCCTGGCAGGTCCTCCGTTGTTCGGTGCCTGCTCCGAACGTGCACGTTACCCCCAAGTATCGATGATCGATCGTTGGGGTGGGGCATGCTGGACAGCGAGACGATCCGTGGCCGGGCGGATGCGCAGCGTAAGGGGTTCGGAGATGGGTCGACTGCCACGCCGGGCGTTCGCGGCGGCCGCGCTGGCGACGCTGTCGGGACTCGGTACGGCGGGGGACGCCGCGGCCGCCCCGGGCCCGGCCTCGCCGCACCGGCCGCTCCGGGCCCCGCGTGCCGTGCGGGGCATGTGGATCGCGACCGCCTCGCAGCGCGACTGGCCCTCCCGCGCCGGCCTGAGCGCAGCGCGCCAGCGCGCCGAACTCCTCGCCCACCTCGACACGGCGGTACGCCTGCGCCTCAACACGGTGATTCTCCAGGTCCGTCCCGCCGCCGACGCGCTGTGGCCCTCGCCGTACGAGCCCTGGTCCCAATACCTGACCGGCGTCCAGGGCAAGGACCCCGGCTGGGACCCGCTGGGCACCGCCGTGCGGGAGGCCCATGCGCGCGGTCTGGAACTGCACGCCTGGTTCAACCCGTACCGCGTCTCGTCACAGCCGGACCCCGGCAGGCTCGCCGCCTCGCACCCCGCCCGCGTCCACCCGGACTGGGTCGTGCGGTACGGCGGGAAGCTCTACTACAACCCCGGGCTGCCCCCGGTCCGGGCGTTCGTCCAGGCCGCGATGCTCGACGCGGTGCGCCGGTACCCGGTCGACGGCGTGCACTGGGACGACTACTTCTATCCGTACCCCGTGGCCGGTGAGGCCTTCGACGACGACGTGGCGTACGCCGAACACGGCGCCGGCCACCCGAACCGGGCGGCCTGGCGGCGCCACAACACCGACCGGCTGGTGCTGGAGATGGCGGCGGCCATCAAGAAGGTCCGCCCCGGGGTCCGCTTCGGGATCAGCCCCTTCGGGGTCTGGCGCAACGCGGCGAGCGACCCGCTCGGCTCGGCGACGCGGGCCGGTGTCGAGACGTACGACGATCTGTACGCGGACACCAGGAAATGGGTCAGGGAGCACTGGATCGACTACATCTGCCCTCAGCTGTACTGGAACCTCGGCTTCGCCGCCGCCGACTACGCGAAGCTGCTGCCCTGGTGGGCGCGGGTCGCCCGGGGGACGGGCGTGCAGCTGTACGCGGGGGAGGCGCTGTACAAGGCGGGCGCCCCGGGGCAGCCGGCGGCCTGGCAGGACCCCGCCGAACTCTCCCGGCATCTCACGTTCGCCCGCGACCACGCCGAGGTGCGAGGGCATGTCTTCTTCTCGGCGACGGAAGTCGGCGCCGACCGCTTCGGCGCGATGGCACGGATCGTCGCCGACCACTACCGGCGGCCGGCGCAGCCCCCGCGCTGAGAGCCCGCCGGCCTCCCGGCGCCCGTTCGGTTCGTCCTACTGCGGCATGTCCTTGTGGCGGATCTCGGTGTCCGGGCCCGGCGAGCACACGGCCTCGTGACCGTCCTCGAACCGCACGCGGTAGGGGGGAGCGCCTTCCGCTCCCATGACCTCGGTGATCTCCGCGACCTTGTCGTGCTGGCCGACAACCCTGCCGTGCTGCACCAGCTGGTCGCCTTTGGTTGCGTGCATCTGAACGGTCTCCTCGTCCTGTACGGGAGTAACGGTTCGTGGTCTCAAGTCTACGGCCGGCGAGGCGGGTTGGCCCGGCCCGTGCGTGCGGGTCAGCCCCGGGCCCGCTGGGTGAGAGCGATGCAGACGAGAACGGCGGCAGCCGTCAGGGGTGCCGCCGGTGTGAGCCGCTCGCCCAGGAGCAGTACCGACCACACCAGTGTGAGCAGCGGCTGGGCGAGCTGCAACTGGCTGGCCTTCGGGATCCCGATCGACGCCATCCCCCGGTACCAGAGGACCAGACCGAGGAACTGCGAACCGACCGCGACCCACAGCACCCCGGTCACACTGTGCGCCGTCAGCCGCACCGGCTCGTACGACAGCGCCACCAGCGCGCCCGGGACGCTGAGCGGCAGACACAGGACCAGCGCCCAGCCGATGACCTGCCAGCCCGGCATCAGGCGGGCGAGCCGGCCGCCCTCGGTGTAGCCCGCGGCGCAGATCAGCAGCGCCGCGAACAGATAGGCGTCCGCACCGGTCAGGGCTCCACCGCTCTGCTGCACGGTGAACGCGATCACGGCGGCTGCGCCCGCGCAGGCCGCCAGCCAGAACATCCGCGACGGCCGTGCGCCGGTGCGCAGCGCCGAGAACAGGGCCGTCGTCAGCGGCAGCAGCCCGACGACGACGGCGGCGTGGGCGGTGGTCGACGTCCTGAGGGCGAGTGTCGTCAGCAGAGGGAAGCCGAGGACGACACCGGCGGCGACGACGGCGAGGCCCGCCAGGTGCCGCCGGGCCGGAACGGGGACCCGCAGCGCGAGGAGGCAGCCGCCCGCGACGACCGCCGCGAGGACACAGCGCACGGCCACCAGGGACCAGGGGCCGAAGCCCTGCAGGCCCCAGGCGGTGGCGGGAAAGGTGAGGGAGAAGGCGGTGACGCCGAGGGCCGCCTGGAGGGTGCCGGAGCGGCGGTCCGTCGGCGAGGGGGTCCGGCGCGGGGTGCCCGCCGCGGATCCGGCGGTCCGGCCGGGCGATCCGGCCGGGGTCCCGCCCCGTTCGGCGTACGTATCCGCCGTGGACCGGCCGGTCCCGGCGTGCGCGGGGGACATGGCGTGCGCGGGGGACGTGAGCTCGGTGCCGGTGCTGACCGCTATCCCGGTCCCGTCGATAGCGCTACTCTCTGCTCTCATGCATGAGCGTAGCAGTGTGGACGATCTGGCGAATCGGCTGCGGCAGGAACTGAACCGCTACTCTCCAGGTGGAAAGCTGCCGTCGAGCCGGGCGCTCGTCGAGCGGTTCCGCGTGAGTCCGGTGACAGTGTCGCGGGCGCTGGCGCAGCTGGCCGCCGAGGGACTCGTGGTCACCCGGCCCGGCGCGGGCGCCTTCCGGGCACAGCCCCGGGCCGCCACCGCGTCCACCGGGGACACGTCGTGGCAGGAGGTCGCGCTCAGCGCGGACGCCGCGACCGAACTCGTCCCGCGCACCGTGGACGCGTCCGGCGTTCTCGCCTCGCTCGCCGCGCCACCGCCCGGTGTCGTCGAGTTCAACGGCGGCTATCTGCACCCCTCGCTCCAGCCGGAGCGGGCGATGGGCGCCGCCCTCTCCCGGGCGGGCCGCCGCCCCGGCGCGTGGTCCAGGCCGCCCATGGAGGGTCTGCCGGAACTGCGCGAGTGGTTCGCGCGGGGGATCGGCGGCGCGATCGGCGCCGCCGAGGTGCTGGTCACCGCGGGCGGCCAGTCCGCCCTGACGACCGCTCTGCGCGCGCTCGCGCCTCCCGGCGCCCCGGTCCTCGTCGAGTCACCCACGTATCCGGGCATGCTGGCCATCGCCCGCGCCGCGGGCCTTCGCCCCGTTCCGGTCCCGGTGGATCCCGACGGGGTGAAGCCCGCGCTCCTCGCCGACGCCTTCCGGGCGACCGGCGCCCGGGTCTTCGTCTGCCAGCCGCTGTTCCAGAATCCGACCGGCGCCGTGCTCGCGCCCGAGCGGCGGGGCGAGGTGCTGCGCATCGCGCGCGACGCCGGAGCCTTCGTCGTCGAGGACGATTTCGTACGCCGCCTGGTGCACGAGGACGCGGGCCCGCTGCCGCGTCCGCTGGCCGCCGAGGACCCGGACGGAGTGGTGGTGCACGTCGGCTCGCTGACCAAGGCGACCTCGCCGAGCTTCCGGGTGAGCGCGCTGGCCGCGCGCGGTCCGGTGCTCGAACGGCTGCGCGCCATCCAGGTCGTCGACACCTTCTTCGTGCCGCGCCCGCTCCAGGAGGCCGCGCTCGAACTCGTCGGCTCGCCGGCCTGGCCGCGCCATCTCCGCACGGTTTCCGCCGAGTTGAAGGTCCGGCGCGACACCATGACCGCCGCGTTGCGGCTGCGGCTCCCCGAACTCGCCCTGCCCCACATCCCGTTCGGCGGCTACCACCTCTGGGTCCGGCTGCCCGACGGGACCGACGAGTCCGCGCTCGTCGCCGCCGCCCTCCGCGCGGGCGTGGCCGTCACACCCGGCCGCCCCTACTTCAGCGCCGAACCCCCGGCCGCCCAGATCCGGTTGAGCTTCGCGGCGGTGGCCGGGACGGAGGAGATCACGGAGGGGGTTCGCAGACTGACGGCGGCCTACGAGGAGGTACGGGCCTGACCCGGGCCGTGCCGAACCCCAGCCGAAGCCCACGGCGGGCGGAGCCCGGCCTCGATCCTCGCCCCGCAGAGGGCGGAGCCCCGACCTCGGATCTCTCGGGCCGCCCCGCATCCCGCGCCTCACGGTCGCCGCGCCTGCCCCCGCCCGCCCGGGACCGCTTCGGCGAGGAGATCGGATCACGCACGCCGGGTCAGCCGGCGCACCGGCGGGAGCCGACGCGCCAGTGAACAGTCGGATACTCTGCGTAACACCCTTGACCTGCGGAGTCCCGCGCTCCACGATCTGCGCATGCATCGGGTCACGTTCGTCGCCGCCGCGCGCAGCTCCTCGCTGCTCGCGGACCGCTTCGAGGACGACCGGCCGCTGGACCAGGCGGGCTGGGAAGAAGTGCAGCGCGCCGCGGGCGGGCTGGTGCCGCTGGCCGCGGCCGAGCTGCGCTACTGCTCGCCGACGCCCCGGAGCCGGGCCACCGGTGACGCCCTCGGCTATGCCCCCCTGGTCCAGCTCGCCCTGCGCGACTGCGACATGGGCCGCTGGCGCGGCTTCACCCTGGGTGAGGCCATGGCCCGCGAGCCCGAGGCCGTGGACGCCTGGCTGGCCGATCCGCGCTCCACGCCGCACGGCGGCGAGTGCCTGCTGTCCTTCATCTCCCGCGTCGGCTCGTGGCTCGACACCCGGCCCGCGGACGAAGGCGGCACCATCGTCGCGGTGGCCGAGCCGTCGGTGGTCCGGGCCGCGCTGGTCTACGCGCTCAAGGCACCGCCGTCGACCTACTGGAACATCGATGTCCGCCCGTTGTCGGCGACCACCGTGACGGGCCGGGCGGGCCGCTGGAACCTGCGCTTCGACGGGGTGTTCGCTCAGTCCAGGCGTACGTAGCCGGTGGTGAGGACCAGATCCTTCGCGGGCCCCCGTACACGCCAGACCGTCTGCCAGTGGTGCTCGTCGCGGACGGTGAACTCGCCCCGGTAGAGGTCCGCCGAGCACGGATGGTCGGCGACGTACCGCCCGCTCGTCAGGTCCAGGTCGTGGAACGGGCGGCCGTCGGAGAACTGCACGAGCGCGGTCCCCGGGACCGGCCCCGGCAGGAACCGCAGTGTCCGCTCGGCGGGCCGTGCGACGCCCTGCCACACGAACGTGCCCGACTCGTGGTGCAGCAGCCCCGCGTCCGCGAGCGGTCCGAAAACCGTCGTGCCGGTGAACCGTCCCTCCGCGTCCCTCGCGAGGTCCCGCACGGTGCGCTCCACCCGCCAGTTCCCGGTCAGGTACGTCAGCACGTCCCGCACCGGCCAGAACTCGCCCATGCCGTCCCGTTCTCCGTTCCGTCCAGTACCGGAGCCGGGTCAGGAGCTGCGGCGGGGCTTGCCGCGCTTCGCGCCGCCCTTCGGGCCGCCGGAACCGCTGCTCCGGGGGTTCTTGCCCGTTGCCTTGCCGCCCGCCTTGCTGCCCCCCTTGCCACCCGCCTTGCCCGGCGCGGGCTTGCGACGTGCGCCGCCGCCCGCGTCCGACTTCCCGCGCGTGGGCTTGGCCGTGCTCCGGTCCTTCTGCGCCGCGGCCGGGGTCTGGGAGCGCCCTCGTGTGCTGTTGACCGTCCGGCCGCGCACGATGCCGATGAAATCGTCCACCAGGTCGGTGGTCCGGTCCTCGGGCCAGGCCAGCGCGATGCGCGACTCGGGGGCGTCCGTGACCGTCCGGTAGGTGAGGTCCTTGCGGTGGTGGAGACGGGCGAGGGACTGCGGAACCACCACGACCCCGATACCCGCCGCGACGAGCTCGACGGCGTCCGCCGTGCTGGCGGGCCGTTCCAGCGCCGGCCTGCCCGGCAGGCGCTCCCAGTCCAGCGGGTCGTCGAGGGGGTGCAGCACGATGTCGTCGGCGAGATCCTCCCCGGAGACCTGCTCGACCGCCGCCACGATGTGATCCTTCGGGACCACGACGACCGTCGTCTCGGTGTAGAGGGGGATCGCGCTGAGGTCGGCCCGGTCGACCGGCAGCCGGACGAGGCCCGCGTCGGCGTCGCCGCTCCGCAGGACCTCGTACACCTCGGCGGCGGACACCGGGACGAGGGTCAGGGGCACGCCGGGCAGTCGCTCTTTCCAGATCCGCACCCATTTCGAGGGCGTCACCCCCGGAACGTAGGCGAGCCTGAACGAGGGGGATGCTTCGGAGCCGGTCACCACGTCAGATTACCCGGCGTGGCCACGGGTGCCGCACCGGCGATGGTCGGCGGGGGCCCGCGCGCTCGATACCCTTGACCCCATGAGTTCGCACCAGACCACCCAGACGATGAAGCCCGCCACCGCGGCGAAGAAGCTGGGTGTGTACCTCGAGGCCACCCCCGCCGAGTTCCAGGAGGGTGTCGTCTCCCGTGCCGAGCTGAACGCGCTGCAGACGGACCCGCCCGAGTGGCTCCAGGAGCTGCGCCGCAACGGCCCGCACCCGCGGCCGGTCGTCGCGGCCAAGCTCGGAGTCTCCATCGCGGGGCTCGCCCGCGGCGGCGTCAGCGAGGCACTCACCACCGAGCAGATCGAGGCGCTGAAGACCGAGGACCCCGGATGGCTGCGGCGTGAGCGCGCCACTCAGGCCGAGGTCCGCAAGGAAGCGGTCCGCATCAAGGAGAAGAACGAGGAGCAGGCCGCCAAGCGTTCCTGACCCGAGCCGCGCCGCCAGGACCGCCGGCCAACGCCCGCACACGTAGGCCCCGGGGATCTCAGTCAATCCCCGGGGCCTACGTGTGCGGGAGCCGCGTCACGCCGGTTCTGGATGCCAGGGTTTGATCGCGATTCATCCGGTGGGCCCGTGCTGTTTCTTCGGGTCCGATCATGTGGCGTCCGAGGGGCGACGGCCGCGCCGATGGGGTACGGCTCACCGTGAGCCGGTGGGAGCCCCGGTCGCGTGCCGTCGATGCGGTCGAGGCGCAAGATTGCATAAACGTGCGTCGAAACGTATAGTCATGCCATCCAAGAGGAGGGTTCCATGGCGATACGCGCGGCGGTGGCGGGAGCGAGTGGGTACGCGGGCGGGGAACTGCTGCGTCTGCTCCTGGCACACCCCGAGATCGAGATCGGCGCCCTGACCGGCAACTCCAACGCGGGCCAGCGGCTCGGCGCGCTCCAGCCGCATCTGCTGCCCCTCGCCGACCGCGTCCTCGCGCAGACCACCCCCGAGGTGCTGGCCGGCCACGACGTGGTGTTCCTCGCCCTGCCCCACGGGCAGTCCGCCGCCGTCGCCGAGCGGCTCGGCCCCGAGGTCCTCGTGGTCGACATGGGTGCCGACTTCCGGCTGAAGAACCCGGCCGACTGGGAGCGGTTCTACGCCTCCGCGCACGCCGGGACCTGGCCCTACGGCCTCCCCGAACTGCCGGGCGCCCGCGCCGCGCTGGAGGGGTCCAAGCGCATCGCGGTGCCCGGTTGCTACCCGACGGCCGCCTCGCTGGCCCTCTTCCCGGCGTACGCGGCCGGACTGGCGGAGAACGAGGCCGTGATCGTCGCCGCCTCCGGCACCTCGGGGGCCGGCAAGACACCCAAGGCGCACCTCCTCGGCAGCGAGGTCATGGGGTCGATGACCCCGTACGGCGTCGGCGGCGTCCACCGGCACACCCCCGAGATGATCCAGAACCTCGGCGCGGCCGCCGGGGAACCCGTCACGGTCTCCTTCACACCGACTCTCGCGCCGATGCCCCGCGGCATCCTCGCCACGTGCAGCGCCAAGGCGAAGCCGGGAGTCACCGCCGAGTCCGTACGCGCCGCCTACGAGAAGGCCTTCGCCGACGAGCCCTTCGTCCACCTCCTCCCCGAGGGGCAGTGGCCCGCCACGGCGTCCGTCTACGGTTCCAACGCCGTTCAGGTCCAGGTCGCGTACGACGCCGCCGCGCACCGCATCATCGCGATCAGCGCCATCGACAACCTGACCAAGGGCACCGCGGGCGGTGCCGTCCAGAGCATGAACCTCGCCCTCGGCCTCCCCGAGGAGCTGGGGCTTTCCACGATCGGAGTCGCACCGTGAGTGTCACGGCAGCACAGGGATTCTCCGCGGCCGGGGTCGCCGCCGGGATCAAGGCGAACGGCAACCCGGACCTGGCCCTCGTGGTCAACACCGGGCCCCGCCGCGCCGCCGCGGGCGTCTTCACCTCCAACCGCGTGAAGGCCGCGCCGGTCCTGTGGTCGGAGCAGGTCCTCAAGAGCGGCGAGCTGACCGCCGTCGTCCTCAACTCCGGTGGCGCCAACGCGTGTACGGGACCCAAGGGCTTCCAGGACACCCACGCCACCGCCGAGAAGGTCGCCGACGCGCTCGGTGACATCGGCGCGGGCAGCGTCGCCGTGTGCTCGACCGGCCTCATCGGCGTGCTGCTCCCGATGGACAAGCTGCTGCCCGGCATCGACCTGGCCGTCGCCGGGCTCGGCCCGCACGGCGGCGAGAAGGCCGCCATCGCCATCAAGACCACCGACACCGTGCACAAGACCTCGGTCGTGACCTGCGCGTCCCCCGGGGCGGAGTCCGGGGGAGGCTGGACCGTCGGCGGCATGGCCAAGGGCGCCGGCATGCTCGCCCCCGGCCTCGCCACCATGCTCGTCGTGCTCACCACCGACGCGGACGTGGACAGCGAGACCCTCGACCGGGCGCTGCGCGACGCCACCCGCACCACCTTCGACCGCGTCGACTCCGACGGCTGCATGTCCACCAACGACACCGTGCTGCTGCTCGCCTCCGGAGCCAGTGAAGTCACCCCGGAGTACGCGGAGTTCGCCGAGGCCGTACGCGCGGTCTGCGACGACCTCGGTCAGCAGCTCATCCGTGACGCCGAGGGCGCCAGCAAGGACATCAAGGTCGAGGTGATCAACGCCGCGACCGAGGACGACGCCGTCGAGGTGGGCCGCTCCATCGCCCGCAACAACCTCCTCAAGTGCGCGATCCACGGCGAGGACCCCAACTGGGGCCGTGTGCTGTCCGCGATCGGCACCACGAAGGCCGCCTTCGAGCCGGACCGGCTCAACGTCGCCATCAACGGTGTCCGGGTCTGCAAGAACGGCGGTGTCGGCGAGGACCGCGAACTCGTCGACATGCGCTACCGCGAGGTCCACATCGTCGCCGACCTCGCCGCGGGCGACGCGACCGCCACGATCTGGACCAACGACCTCACCGCCGACTACGTCCACGAGAACAGCGCGTACTCCTCATGAGCAATGTGACCCGCAAGCACACCGCTCTGCCCAAGGCGCAGATCCTCATCGAGGCGCTGCCCTGGCTGACCCGGCACCGCGGCAAGACCGTCGTCGTCAAGTTCGGCGGCAACGCCATGATCGACGCCGAGCTGAAGGCCGCCTTCGCCCAGGACATCGTGTTCCTGCACCACGCGGGCCTCAAGCCGGTCGTCGTGCACGGCGGCGGTCCGCAGATCAGCGCCGCCCTCGACCGGCACGGCATCGTCAGCGAGTTCAAGGCGGGCCTGCGCGTCACCACCGAGGACGCGATGGACGTCGTCCGCATGGTGCTGGCCGGACACGTCCAGCGCGAACTGGTCGGACTCCTCAACGAGCACGGACCGCTCGCCGTCGGCCTCACCGGCGAGGACGCGCACACCATCACCGCGACCAAACACCAGCCCCTGATCGACGGGGAGTTGGTCGACATCGGGCGGGTGGGCGAGATCACCGCCATCGACACGGGCGCGATCGAGGCGCTGCTCGCCGACGGCCGTATCCCGGTCGTCTCCTCGATCGCCCGGAGCCAGGACGACGGACATGTCTACAACGTCAATGCTGATACGGCGGCTGCGGCACTCGCTGCCGCACTGGGTGCCGAAACCCTCATGGTCCTCACGGACGTCGAGGGCCTCTACGAGGACTGGCCGAACAGCGACGAGGTGATCAGCCGCCTCACCGCCACCCAGCTGGAGAAGCTCCTTCCCGAGCTGGCCAGCGGCATGGTGCCGAAGATGGAGGGCTGTCTGCACGCCGTGCGCAACGGCGTCACCACCGCCCGTGTCATCGACGGCCGGGTCCAGCACTCGATCCTGCTGGAGATCTTCACCGACGAAGGCATCGGCACGATGGTCGTGCCGGACGACGAGGAGACGGGGGACGTCGTATGACCGGCACCGCGACCAACGCAGAGCTCACCCAGCGGTGGCAGGGCTCGCTCATGGACAACTACGGCACCCCGCGGCTGCCGCTCGTCCGCGGCGCCGGAACCAAGCTGTGGGACGCCGACGGCAACGAGTACCTCGACTTCGTCGGCGGCATCGCGGTCAACGCGCTCGGACACGGCCACCCCGCGATCGTCGAGGCCGTGACCCGGCAGATCGGCTCCCTCGGCCATGTCTCCAACCTCTTCGTCGCCGAACCGCCCGTCGCGCTCGCCGAACGGCTGCTCCAGCTCTTCGGGCGCGACGGCCGGGTGTACTTCTGCAACTCGGGGGCCGAGGCCAACGAGGGCGCCTTCAAGATCGGCCGGCTGACCGGCCGGACCCACATGGTCGCCACCACCGGCGGCTTCCACGGCCGGACCATGGGCGCCCTCGCACTCACCGGCCAGCCCGGCAAGCAGGAGCCCTTCCTGCCGCTGCCCGGCGACGTCACGCATGTCCCGTACGGGGACGCGCAGGCCCTCGCCGAGGCGGTCACCCAGGACACCGCGCTGGTGATCATCGAGCCGGTCCAGGGCGAGAACGGCGTGGTCGTGCCGCCCCCGGGCTACCTCAAGGCCGCCCGCGCGATCACCGCGGCCAACGGCGCCCTGCTCGTCCTGGACGAGGTGCAGACCGGAATCGGCCGTACCGGCCACTGGTTCGAGTACCAGGCCCACGAGGGTGTCCTGCCCGACATCGTCACCCTCGCCAAGGGCCTCGGCGGCGGACTGCCGCTCGGCGCCACCGTCGCCTTCGGCCGCGCCGCCGGGCTGCTGAAACCCGGCCACCACGGCACGACCTTCGGCGGCAACCCGGTCGTCTGCGCCGCCGGACTCGCCGTGCTCGACACGATCGAGTCCGAGGGACTCCTGGAGAACGTGAAGCGCGCGAGCGAGAAACTGCGGGACGGGATCGAGGGCGCCGGCGACGGTTCCGGCCATCCGTTGATCGACCATGTCCGGGGTGCGGGGCTGCTCCTGGGTATCGTGCTCACCGAGCCGCTCGCGCCCCAGGTGCAGCAGGCGGCTCAGGACGCCGGTTTCCTGGTGAACGCGCCCGCCCCCGATGTCGTACGGCTGATGCCGCCGCTGAACCTCGGCGATGACGAAGTGGACGCGTTCCTCAGGGCCCTTCCCGGCATCCTCGACGCAGCCAACGGGGACGGATGATCCCGAGAAATGGGACGACGACGATGAGTCAGGCGCAGGACCACGAGCACGCAGGGCCTGCCGTGCCGCACACCCGCACCGCACGCCACCGCCGGATCGTGGACATCCTCAACCGGCAACCGGTGCGCTCACAGAGCCAGTTGGCGAAGCTTCTCGCCGACGACGGGCTGAACGTCACCCAGGCGACGCTCTCCCGGGACCTCGACGAGCTGAACGCGGTGAAGATCCGCAACAACGACGGCGACCTCATCTACGCGGTGCCGAGCGAGGGCGGGTTCCGCACCCCGCGCGCGCCGCTGGGGGAGTCGGCGAAGGAGGAGCGGATGCGCAGGCTCTCCTCGGAGCTGCTGATCTCCGCGGAGGCCTCGGCGAATCTCGTGGTCCTGCGCACCCCTCCGGGGGCCGCGCAGTTCCTCGCCTCGGCGATCGACCAGGCCGAACTGCACGACATCCTCGGGACGATCGCGGGGGACGACACCCTGCTGCTGATCAGCCGTGGTCCGACGGGCGGGCAGGCGCTGGCCGATCATCTGCTGCGGCTGGCTCAGAACGATCATTGACGGACACGACGGTGGAGGCGCACCCCGAAGCGGGGTGCGCCTCCACCGTCGTATCCGCGTGCCTGCGCCTACGTCTATGCCATGAGTGCGGGTGCGGGTGCGGGTGCGGGTGCGGGTGCGGGCTGGGCGGGGCCGGCCGTGCGGTGATCCGCGCTCCTGAAGGACCGCCGGTCACCCCAGGCGCTGTGCGAGCCCTCCCGTGCATCTGACCTCGTCGCCCGCCGTGACGAGCAGGGCCTCCACGTCCGGGAGCGACTCCAGCCAGTCGAGGCCCGCCCGGGAGCCCATCGCGAAGGCCGCGGTCGCCCAGGCGTCCACCCAGGTCAGGCGGGGGCCCACCACAGTGACGGCCAACAGGTCGGTGACCGCCGACCTTCCGGTGCGGGGGTCGACGATGTGGGCGCCGCGTTCGGCGGTGCCGGAGGTCGCCACGGCCAGCTCGTCGACGCCGGCCGCGGAGATCACCGCGGCGAGCGAGCCCGGGCGGAGCGGATCCGACACGCCCACCCGCCAGGGGCGGTGCGGCCCGGGGACACCGCACAGCTGGACGTCGCCGCCGCCGTTGACGCTCACTCCGCTCGCCCCGGCCGCGGCGAGGTGAAGGGCCGCCCGTTCGGCCGCCCAGCCCTTGACGATCCCCGTCGGGTCGAGCTGTCCCTCGTACCGTGTGCTGAACCAGCCGTCGCTGACCCGTTCCGCCTCCGCGCCCAGTTCGAGCACCTCGGCGACCTCCGGGTCGCACTCCTCGACGGTGAGCTCTCCTCGCACCAGCCGCGAGATCTGGCTGTCCTCGCGGTAGGTGCTGAACACCTCGTCCACACGGTGGAGTCGGGCGATCGCCTCCTCCAACGCCGCCTGTACGGCGGCCGGTTCGCCGCCGCGCACGTCGAAGGAGAAGACGGTGCCCATCACTTCCTCGGCATGGCGCAGCGCCGGCGGTGCCTCCTCCGCGGGCTCAGCCACCGGCCTTGTCCAGGGCCGACTGCAGGGACTCCTTGTACCCGGCGGAGGTGTAGGTGGCGCCGGAGACGGCATCGATGTCGGCACTGCCCGCGGCGACGGCCTCCTGGTTCAGCTTCGGTACGGCGTTACCGGTGATCTCCGTGCTGCGCCCGCCGCTGGGGGCCTGGACGGCCTCCGCCTTGGTGATCTTGGTGCCGGTGACGCTGAGCCGGACCTGGACGGGGCCGTACTGGGTCTGGGCGATCTTTCCGGTGATGATCCGGGCCTGCGCGGCCGGGGCCTTGGGCGACGCGGAGGACCCGGCCGCTCCCGACGGTTCCGACGTGCCGCCGGCGGCCTTCGCCTTGTCCAGCGCCGACTGCAGGGACTGCTTGTACCCGTCGCTGGTGTAGGTCGCCCCTGACACGGCGTCGATGTCGGCGCTCTGCGCGGTCAGGGTTTCCTGATTGAGCTTGGGTACCGCCAACGCGGTCTTCTGGTCGCTGGTCCCGCCCTTGGGGGCCTGGACCGCGTCCGCCTTGGTGATCTTGCCGCCGCTCATCGTCAGCTGGACCTGGACGGGCCCGTACTGGGTCTTCACCACGTCACCGGCGACCGTCCGGGTACCCGACTGCTGAGCACTGCCGCCCTGCGGCGCCTCCTGCCCGGCCGCCGTCTGCTGGGGCGCGGCTCCGCCCTGCGCCGCCGCGGCGGCTGGATCGGACGCCGGTTTGAGCGCGAGCAGCAGCACGATCCCGGACACGGTGGCGGCGCTCGCGAGCACGAACCGCCGAATGGGGTGACTCTTCTTCATCGTTCCTGACTCCCGTCGCTCACATCTCGAACGACTCGTGATGGATGCGGCGGGCGGGGACCCCCGCGCCGCGCAATGCGTCGTACACCTGCTGCGCGAAGCCGGGCGGCCCGCACATGAAGACGTCGTGGCTTTCGATGTCGGGCAGCTTGCGGCGCAGGGAATCCGCCGAGATGTCCGGGCGCTCGCCGTCGGGGCTGTTCACCGCGTACATCAGACGCGCCCCGCGCTCCTTGGAGATGGCGGCGAGCTCGTCCCACAGGGCCAGGTCCTGGGTGGTGTTGGCGCGGTAGAGCAGCGTCAGGTCGCCGGACGCGCCGGGGAGGGTCTCGAACAGCGCCCGCATCGGGGTGATGCCGACACCGCCCGCCACCAGGAGCACCTTGCCGCGACTGCGCTTGCCGGCGGTCAGCGCGCCGTACGGGCCCTCGGCCCAGACCCGGGTGCCCGGCTCCAGGTCACGCAGGGCGGCGCTGTGGTCGCCGATCGCCTTCACGGTGATGCGCAGCATGTTGGGGCGGGGCGACGCCGAGAGCGAGTACGGGTGGGAGCTGAAACGCATCCCGGGCGCCAGGAAGCGCCAGCGGAAGAACTGCCCGGCCTCCGCGCCCATCCGGTGCAGCTTGCGCCCGCTGATCAGCACGGACACGATGCCGGGCGTCTCCTCGATGACCGCCTCGACCCGCATCCGGTGCTTCATGTTCAGCCGGATAGGAGAAAGGATTCGGTACCAGAGGACCAGGGCCGTCACCGACCCGTACAGCCCGTACCAGACGGTCTTGGCGACGGGTTCCACCGCGAAGTCGTTGCCGGTGGAGAGCTGGTGCCAGAACGTCAGGAACACCGCGGCGTACGTCAGCAGGTGGACGTGGTACCAGGTGTCGTACGGGATCAGCCGGCGCAGCCAGCCCATGGAGATGAACCCGATGAGCACGAGCAGGCCCGTGCCGATCGCGGCTTTGCCCATGTCGGGGAGCTGGTTGACCGAGTCGACGGTCTGCTGCACGATCCCGCCGAGCCCGTTGCCGGACTGGAGGGCGTAGCCCCACATCGTCAGGAAGAGGTGGGCGAGGACCAGACAGATCGTGTAGCGGCCGGTCATCGCGTGCCAGCGCGCCACCCGGTCGGATCCCACCCGGCGTTCCAGGGCGGGGACGCGGGCCATCTGCAGCACCACGAGCGCCATCAGATATCCGGCGAGCAGCCCGGTGATGCGGCCGGCGTTGAGGATTCTGCTGTTGTTGTCCGCGATGGACGGGGTGTTGTTCCACCACAGCCACAGGACCGCGGCGGCGCCGGCCCAGACGGCGATCAGCAGCGGGACGGCGGGCGAGCGGCGAGGGCGGATTCGGCGCATGGTCTGGCGCCGCGCGGCGCGGCCACCGGCGATCGTGGACACGGTTCCTCCGTGTTCGTCCTGGAGACGGGGTGAGGGGAGTGGCCCCCTGGCCCAGAGATACGGTCCACGACGCCCGTGCGTTCAGAGGCCCGCCGAGTCGAGTGCCGACTGCAGGGACTGCCTGTATCCGTCGCTGGTGTAGGTGGCCCCGGAGACCGAGTCGATCTGCGCGCTCTGCGCGGCCAGCACCTCGCGCCTGAGCTGGGGAATCGCGTAGCTGTTGATCTCCTGGTCCTTGGGATTCTCGGAGGGGTAGGCGACCGCGGTCACCTCGGTGATCCTGCCGTTCTTCAGCGTGATCCGCACCTGGACCGGACCCCAACGGGTCTGCACGGTATCGCCGGTGACGGTCCTGGTCCCCGTGCTCTTCGTGCCCCCGGACGATCCCGAGGAACTCCCGGAGGAGCCCCCGGACGAGCCTCCCGAGGAAGAGGAAGAGGAAGAGGAAGAGGAGGACGAAGGGGAATGGCTTCCGGACGAGGACGCCTCGGCCGGCGTCGGTGGCGTGTGCGGCTTCAGCGAGAGCAGCAGGACGACACCGGTGACCGTGGTGGCGGCCGCCAGCATGACCCGGCGCAGCGGACGGTTCTTCTTCAGGGCGTGCACGGTGGCCTCACAGCTCGAACGACTCGTGGTGGATACGGCGGTCGGGGACACCCGCTGTGCGCAGCGCCCCGTACAACTCCTGCGCCATCGAGGGAGGTCCGCAGAGATAGACGTCGTGCTCGGCGATGTCCGGCACGGTCTCGCGCAGCGACTCGGCGGTCAGCCGCGGACGGGTGCCGTCGGCGGCGTTGACCGCGTACAGGACGCGTGCCCCGCGCCACCGCGCGATGGCCTCCAGCTCGCCGCCCAGCGCCAGGTCCTCGGCCGTGCGCGCCCGGTAGAGAAGCGTGACCTGACCGGGCAGCGTCTCGAACAGGGCGCGCAGCGGCGTGATGCCGACGCCGCCCGCGATCAGCAGGGCCTTCGATCCCGTGCTCCGGTCGGCGGTCAGCGAGCCGTAGGGGCCCTCCGCCCACACACGGGTGCCGGGCCGCAGCAGCCCCACGGCCGCGCTGTGGTCGCCGAGCGCCTTCACGGTGATCCGCATCCGGTCCGGCCGGGGCGGAGCCGACAGCGAGTACGGCGTCGAGGTCCACCGCATCCCGTCCGCGAGGAACCGCCAGCGGAAGAACTGGCCCGCCCGGGCGTTCAGTTCGTCCAGAGCCTCCCCGCGGATCACGACGGAGAAGACTCCGGGAGACTCCCGGTGCACGGACTCCACGCGCAGCCGGTGGCGCCGGTTGAGCCGTACCGGGGCGAGCAGCCGGAACCACACGACGAGCGCGGCCGTACCGAGATAGAGCGCGTACCAGGCGGCTTGCGCGGCCCGGTTGCCGACGAGGTCGGAGCCGAGCGAGAGCTGGTGGAAGAAGGCCAGGAAGACCGCCAGGTACGTCAGCAGGTGCACGTAGTACCAGAACTCGTGGCTGATCCGGCGGCGGGCCAGGCGCGCCGAGGTGATCCCGACGGCGAACAGGATGACCGTGCCAAACGTCGTCTTGAGCATGTCCGGGTAGTCGAGGACCACGCTCAGCGTCTCGTGCACGATGCCCGTCCCGTCCTGGGCGGCGTAGCCGAAGAGGATCAGCGTGACGTGCGCGACCAGTAGGCAGATCGTGTAGCGGCCCGCCATGGCGTGCCAGCGGGCCACCCGGTCGGAGCCGATGCGCCGCTCCAGGAGCGGGACCCGGGCCATCAGCGCCACCAGGACGGCGCAGCTGTAGCCGCACAGCAGCCCGGCGATCCGCCCGGCGTCCGTCAGCCAGCCGGCGAGGCCCACCACCGACCGTGTGTCGGTCCACCACAGGGCGAGGACCGCGGCCGCTCCCGCCCACAGGAGGGCCAGCAGCGGTCCGGCCGGTGAGGGCCGAGGCCGCCCGCGTCCTCGTGCGGGGCGCGGGTCGGCCGCCCGCTCGTACACCGTGGTCATGTTTCCGTCCTTCTTCCGGCGGTCCGGGAGGAAACAGTGCGTCCTGAACTTCTGAGGAGGCTCTGAACGGGCGCGTCCGGCGCGGACTCACAGCAAACTCAGAGCGTGCGTGTGCACCTGTCGGGCAGACGTGGTCCGTGCGGGGCAGGCCGAGGGCGCCCACGGCCACGACACGTTCCGGCCGGGTCGCGCGTCCGTTCCGGTGAGCGTCGCAGGATGTCGTACGGCGCTGCCCGGAAGAGGTGACTCAGAGGAAACTCAGAGGCCACGAGGCAGGGCACGCCCCTCGGGAGGGGCGATGCTGGAAGACGACATGAACTCTCCCACCCCAGCCACCGGCGCGCCCCGCCCCCGGGACACCGGCGCCCCGCACGCCCGAGGCACCAGTGCCGACCACGCCCCGGAGTCCGGCAGTGCCCGCGCCCCGGAGCCCGGTGCCGGCCGTGTCCCGGACGTCGGCGCTGTCTCCTCCCGGGGCGCCGCCCGGGCGCCCTCGCTCACCCGGCCCGACGGCACCCCCGTGCGCGTCCTCGTCGTCGACGACGATCCGGACCTGGCCGAGGTCCTCTCCGGTGCCCTGCGCTACGAGGGCTGGGAGGTCCGTACCGCGGGCGACGGCGCAACCGCGGCCGGCGAGGCACGCGAACTGCTGCCCGACGCCGTCGTCCTCGACGTGATGCTCCCGGACACCGACGGCTTCGCCGTGCTGCGCGACCTGCACACCGTGCTGCCGGGCGTCTGCGTCCTCTTCCTCACCGCCCGCGACGCCGTGGAGGACCGTATCGCCGGTATCACGGCGGGCGGCGACGACTACGTCACCAAGCCGTTCAGCCTGGAGGAGGTCGTCGCCAGGCTGCGCGGACTGCTGCGCCGCGCGGGCATGGCCCGCCGGATCGACGAGGGCCCGCGACTGGTCGTCGGGGACCTGGCGATGGACGAGGAGGCCCGCGAGGTGACCCGGGGCGGCGACCTGATCGAGCTGTCGCCGACCGAGTTCGAGCTGCTGCGCTTCCTCCTGCGCAACCCGCGCCGCGTGCTCAGCAAGGCGCAGATCCTCGACCGCGTCTGGTCCTACGACTTCGGGGGCCAGGCCCATGTCGTCGAGCTCTACATCTCCTATCTGCGCAAGAAGGTCGACGCGGGCCGTGAGCCCATGATCCACACGGTCCGGGGCGCCGGGTACGTCATCAAACCCGCGGCGGGCCGGTGAGAGCGACCATCCGGGCCCGGGGCAGGCGGTGGCGGCTCCGGACGGCGGCGGCCCTGCGCGCTCTGCCGCGCCCGCGCACGATGCGGGCCCGCCTCACCGCCGGGCTCGTGGTGCTGCTCGCCGTCAGCTGCGCCGCCGTCGGCGTGGCCGCGGTCTACGAACTGAACGGCTTCCTGACCGGACGCCTCGACCAGCAGCTGCAGGATGCCGGGGCCCGGTTCCCGGCGAGCCTGGAGCACAGCTCGCCGAAGCCGTCCGACCACGACGGCGACGAACACGGCGACACCCGCCGACAGAGCACCGGCACCTTCGGAGCGCGCCTGGTCGGCGACGACGTCACCAACGCCGCGGTCGTGCCGTCCGGCACCACCACGGCCGTCCGGAACGTGGCACCGACCGCCCGCGACGAGGCGGTGCTGGCCGCGGTCCCGACGGACGGCCGTGCCCACACCGTCTGTCTGTCGACGCTGGGCGACTACCGGGTGCTGGCGACGCCCGGCCAGGACGGCGACGTGCTGATCACCGGCTTGCCCCTGGAGCCGGTCGACGCGGCCGTCCACCGTCTGGAACTCGTCGCCTCCCTGGTCTTCGGCGTGGCCCTCGTCGTCGCCGGAGTCGCCGGGGCCCTGTGGGTGCGCTGGTCGCTCCGCCCGCTGAACCGGGTCGCCGCGACCGCCACCCGGGTCAGCGAACTCCCGCTCGCGAGCGGCGAGGTGGCGCTGCCCCCGCGCGCGCCCGAGTCCGACCCGCGCAGCGAGGTGGGCCGTGTCGCCGGCGCCTTCAACCGCATGCTCGGCCATGTCGAGGACGCGCTCACCAAGCGGCACGCGAGCGAGGAACGGCTGCGCACCTTCGCCGCCGACGCCAGCCACGAGCTGCGCACCCCGGTCGCCTCGGTCCGCGGCCACGCCGAGCTCGCGCTCCTGCACCCCGGCCCGGTGCCCCCGAAGGTGACCCGCGCCCTCGAACGGATCGCCGCCGAGTCGGCGCGCATGGGCGAGATGGTCGACGACCTGCTGCTGCTCGCCCGCCTCGACGCCGGCCGCCCCCTCGAACGGCTTCCCGTCGACCTCACCCACCTCGTCCTCGACGCGGTCACCGACGCCCGTGCGTCGGGCCCCGGCCACCGCTGGGTCCTGGAGCTGGCGGAGGAGCCGGTGACCGTGACGGGCGACGCCCACCGGCTCCAACAGGTGTTGGCGAACCTGTTGGCCAACGCGCGTGTGCACACACCTGTCGGCACCCGGGTGACGGTGTCCTTGGAAGAGGTCGGCACCGCCGCCCTGCTGAAGGTCCACGACGACGGACCCGGGGTTCCCGACGACGTCCGGCCCGGCGTCTTCGAACGCTTCACCCGGGCTGACCGCCGCCGTGCGGACGGAGGCGGCACCGGAGCGGGCCTCGGCCTGTCGATCGTGGCGGCCGTGGTCGAGGCGCACGGAGGGACGGTCGGCCTGGAGAGCCGCCCGGGAGCCACCACGTTCACGGTCCGGCTCCCCACGGCCTGAACCGCGGTCCGCCGGTTCCGTCAGTAGCGGGTGAGCTCAGTAGCGGGTGAGCGCCGTTCGGCCCGCTCGTCGTGCCGACGGCGCTGTGCGGCTTGCGCGAGGGCGTGCCGGGCCCCGCGTCTGCGGCATGATCCGCCGAACGGGCCCTGGGCGCATGGCTCAGACCGTACTGGGGGGCAACGGCAGCGGCAGCCCGGGCAGTCCGTCCAGGCTTGTCGCGATGTGCTCCTTCTTGGTGAAGTACTCGCTCAGTGAGGCGTCGTCCTCGCGCGCGAAGCGCCTGGCGTGCAGATCGCGGTCCTCGTCGTACGACATGAAGGGCACCGCGTAGCCGCACGTGTCGCGGACGAGCTCGGCGGTCACGACGATGATCGCGCGCAGGCCGTGCGGGACCGGATCGATGGCGGCGAAGTGGGTGAGGAGTTCCTTGAAGCGAGGGTCGTCGCGGAAGACCGGCTCGCCGCGACCGTGCACCCGGACGATGTTGGGCGGGCCCTGGAAGGCACACCACATCAGGGTGATCCGGCCGTTCTCGCGCAGATGCGCGATCGTCTCGGCGTTGCTCCCGGCGAAGTCCAGATAGGCCACGGTCCGCTCGTCGAGCACGGCGAAGGAACCGGTGAGCCCTTTGGGGGAGAGATTGACCGTGCCGTCCCCGGACAGGGGCGCGGTCGCGGTGAAGAAGAGGGGCTGCGCCTCGATGAACGTGCGGAGGCGGCCGTCGATGTGCTCATAGGTCTTTCCCATGTCTAACTATTATCCGGGAAAGCCTTTCGCCTGTCTAAGGAATTCCGGGTTCCGGCGACATCGTTCGGGAGCATCGCCGGAACCCCGTGGCCGCCCCGTCCGGCATCGGCGGGGCGGCCACGGGGTCTGTCACGTCACTTGGTGAGCGTGCAGGCGGCGAGGGAGTCCAGCCCCGTCGGCTTGGCGGCGGTACGGCCGATGGAGATGGCGATGCGGTCGATGGTCGAGGTCCGCTTGTCCTTCAGGGGGCCGAGGATCGCGTTCTGGACGAAGTTGGGCCCGCCCTGTCCGACCGTGTTGGCCAGGCGCGTGTTCGCCTCGGCGATCTGGGTGTTCAGCAGGGTGAGGTTGCGGTCGACCTCGGCCTTGGCGGAGGCGGGGACGGCGGGCAGCTTGGACGCGACGTCCGGGCAGGTGATGGTGCCGGCGGCGGTGGCGGCGCCCGTGTCGCCGGCGGCCCCGCCCGCCTGTGCTGTGGCCGTCGCGCTGGGCGCGGCGGTGCCGGTGGCCGCACCGCCCGTGACCGCACCTCCGGCGGCGTTGAGCGTGCACGGCGCGAGCGAGTCCAGGCCCTGCGGCTTGGCGGCCGTGCGTCCGATGGCCGTCGCGATGCGGTTGACGGTGGCGACGCGCTTGTCCTTGAGGGGGCCGAGGATCGCGTTCTGGACGAAGTTGGGCCCGCCCTGCCCGACCGTGTCGACCAGTCGCTTGTTCGCCTCGGCGATCTGGGTGTTCAGCAGGGCGAGGTTGCGGTCGACCTCGGCCTTCGCGGACGCGGGGACCGCGGGCAGGCTCGGGGCCACCGCCGGGCAGTTCACCGTGCCCGCGGCGGCGGCCTTCGTCGTGGCGTTCTTGGCGCCGCTCCCGGGTGTCTCGCCCGCAAGGGCGCTGCCGGCGATCACCGCGGCGGACAGCACGACGGCGGAGGCTCCGCCGATCATCACGACGCGCCGCTTGTTGTACTTCGGAAGAGCCCTGGACATGCGGAAGCCTCATTCGGGTCGGGGGTGGGGGACCGTCCGGTGGTCGTCCGGGCGGTCCGGTGTCCGTGTTGCTGCGGTCCTGCGGTCCTGCGGTCCTGCGGTCCTGCGGTCCTGCGGTCCTGCGGTCCTGCGGTCCTGCGGTCCTGCGGTCCTGCGTTCCTGCGTTCCTGCCGTTCGTGAACGCGGCGCCTGCGTTCAGCGGGAGATACGCGAAAGCGGTTTCCCCCGTTCAAGCCCCCGGAAGATTCCGTCGCCGAGCCGGCCCGGATTGACGAACCATGCAGACTCCTGCATACTCATGCATGTCAGCGAATGCACTGTGAGGAGAATCCCGTGACCGAGCGCGTCGTACTCGCCTATTCAGGCGGTCTGGACACCTCCGTCGCCATCGGTTGGATCGCCGAGGAGACGGGCGCCGAGGTCATCGCCGTAGCGGTCGACGTCGGCCAGGGCGGCGAGGACCTGGACGTCATCCGCAAGCGCGCGCTCGCCTGCGGTGCCGTGGAGGCCGAGGTCGCGGACGCCAAGGACGAGTTCGCCGACGAGTACTGCCTTCCGGCGATCAAGGCCAACGCCCTCTACATGGACCGCTATCCGCTGGTCTCCGCCCTCTCCCGGCCCACGATCGTCAAGCACCTCGTCGCCGCCGCGCAGAAGCACGGCGCCACCACGGTCGCCCACGGCTGCACCGGCAAGGGCAACGACCAGGTGCGGTTCGAGGCCGGCATCGTCGCCCTCGCCCCCGACCTCAAGTGCATCGCCCCGGTCCGCGACTACGCTATGACCCGGGACAAGGCGATCGCCTTCTGCGAGGACAAGCAGCTCCCGATCGCCACCACCAAGAAGTCCCCGTACTCCATCGACCAGAACGTCTTCGGGCGCGCGGTCGAGACGGGCTTCCTGGAGGACATCTGGAACGCCCCGATCGAGGACATCTACGAGTACACCTCGAACCCGGCCGAGCACCGCGAGGCCGACGAGGTCGTCATCACCTTCAAGCACGGCGCCCCGGTCGCCATCGACGGCAAGCCCGTCAGTGTGCTCCAGGCGATCCAGCAGCTCAACGAGCGCGCCGGCGCCCAGGGCATCGGCCGGATCGACATGGTCGAGGACCGGCTCGTGGGCATCAAGTCCCGTGAGGTGTACGAGGCTCCGGGCGCGATCGCGCTGATCACCGCCCACCAGGAGCTGGAGAACGTCACCGTCGAGCGTGAACTCGCCCGCTACAAGCGGCAGGTCGAGCAGCGCTGGGGCGAACTGGTCTACGACGGCCAGTGGTTCTCCCCGCTCAAGCGCGCCCTGGACGGCTTCATTCACGAGGCCAACCAGCACGTCAACGGCGACATCCGGATGACCCTGCACGGCGGCCGCGCCGTCGTCACCGGCCGGCGCTCCGAGACCTCGCTGTACGACTTCGACCTCGCGACGTACGACACGGGCGACACCTTCGACCAGGCCGCGGCCAAGGGCTTCATCGACATCTACAGCCTGTCGTCGAAGATCGCCGCCAAGCGGGACCTGGCGTAAGCCGTACGGGACTTGGCGGGGGCGTGTCGTGTCCGCCGCCTCGAAGCCTCCCGAGCACTAGCCTGACAGCCGCCTCCTCCGTCGCGCGTGGGGAGGCGGCGGCACATCCAGACCTTTCGAGGAGTAACGCAAGTGAGCAGCAACAGCGGTGACGTACGGCTCTGGGGCGGACGTTTCGCCGACGGTCCCGCCGAGGCCCTGGCCAAGCTGTCCGCGTCGGTCCACTTCGACTGGCGCCTCGCGCCGTACGACATCGCCGGTTCGCGTGCCCACGCGCGCGTGCTGCACGGGGCGGGCCTGCTCACCGAGGACGAGCTCGGCCGGATGATCGAGGGCCTCGACCGGCTGGAGTCCGATGTCGCCGACGGCTCCTTCGTGGGCACGATCGCCGACGAGGACGTCCACACCGCCCTGGAGCGCGGCCTGCTTGAGCGCCTCGGCCCCGACCTCGGCGGCAAACTGCGCGCCGGCCGCTCCCGCAACGACCAGGTGGCCACGCTCTTCCGGATGTACCTGCGTGACCACGCCCGGATCGTCGGCGGTCTGATCGCCGACCTCCAGGAGGCTCTGATCGGCCTGGCGGAGGCCCACCCGGACGTGGCGATGCCCGGCCGTACGCACCTCCAGCACGCCCAGCCGGTGCTGTTCGCCCACCATGTCCTGGCCCATGTCCAGTCCCTGTCCCGGGACGCGGAGCGGCTGCGCCAGTGGGACGAGCGGACGGCCGTCTCGCCGTACGGCTCCGGTGCCCTGGCCGGTTCCTCCCTCGGCCTGGACCCGGAGGCGGTGGCCAAGGACCTCGGCTTCGAACACGGCAGTGTCGCCAACTCCATCGACGGCACGGCCTCCCGCGACTTCGTGGCGGAGTTCGCCTTCATCACCGCGATGATCGGCGTGAACCTCTCCCGGATCGCCGAGGAGGTCATCATCTGGAACACGAAGGAGTTCTCCTTCGTCACCCTCCACGACGCGTTCTCCACCGGCTCGTCGATCATGCCGCAGAAGAAGAACCCGGACATCGCCGAGCTCGCGCGCGGCAAGTCGGGCCGTCTGATCGGCAATCTGACCGGGCTGATGGCCACGCTCAAGGCGCTGCCGCTCGCGTACAACCGCGACCTCCAGGAGGACAAGGAGCCGGTCTTCGACTCCTGCGACCAGCTGGAGATCCTCCTCCCCGCCTTCACCGGCATGATGGCCACGCTGACCGTCCACCGCGAGCGCATGGAGGAGCTGGCGCCGGCCGGCTTCTCGCTCGCCACCGACATCGCCGAGTGGCTGGTCAAGCAGGGTGTGCCGTTCCGTGTGGCGCACGAGGTCGCCGGTGAGTGCGTGAAGGTCGCCGAGGCGGACGGCAAGGAACTGGACGAGCTGACCGACGAGCAGTTCGCGAAGATCTCGGCGCACCTGACGCCCGAGGTGCGGTCCGTCCTCAACGTCCACGGCGCCCTCGCCTCCCGCGACGGCCGCGGCGGTACGGCGCCCAGCGCGGTCGCTGTCCAGCTCGCCGAGATCAAGGCGGACGTCGCCGCCCAGCAGGCGTGGGCCGAGGCCAAGCGGAAGAAGTAGCTTCCTGGGCGTGTGGACGAGCGCGGGAGAGCGGAAGCGGATCGCGTGCGGGAGCGGGTGCCGCACGACGGAGGGTGTCGCGGGTTACGTTGGTCGGGAGCCGTAAAGGAGCCGACCGAACGGAGCCGCGATGCCCTTCGCACGCCTCGCCTCAGCCACGACTCCCACCGCCCACCTCGGCCTGGGGCTCGCCGCCGTCGGCCGCCCCGGGTACATCAACCTCGGCCGCGAGGAGGACCTGCCGGCCGACCGCAGTGTCGACGCCCTGCGCGAGCGCACCCACGAACTCCTCGAAGCCGCCTACGCCCAGGGAGTGCGCTACTTCGACGTGGCCCGTTCCTACGGCCGCTCGGAGGAGTTCCTCGCCGACTGGCTCAATCACCGCCCCGACATCGACGACATCGTCGTCGGCAGCAAATGGGGCTACACGTACACCGCGGACTGGCGCACCGACGCCGAGGCGCACGAGGTCAAGGACCACGGCCTCGCCACGTACGAACGGCAGCGCGCCGAGACCGCGGCGCTGCTCGGCGACCGGCTCGACCTCTACCAGATCCACTCGGTGACCCCGGACAGCCCGGCCCTCACCGACAAGGAGCTGCACGCGGCACTCGCCGAAGCGGCCGCCGGCGGCCTGTCGATCGGCTTCTCCACCAGCGGGCCCGCCCAGGCCGAGGCGATCCGTGCCGCGCTCGCCGTGACGGTCGACGGCACGCCGCTCTTCCGCACCGTCCAGGCCACGTTCAACGTCCTGGAGACCTCGGCGGCCTCAGCGCTCGCCGAAGCCCACGACGCCGGACTCACGGTCATCGTCAAAGAGGGCATGGCCAACGGCCGGCTCGCGCAGCCCCACGCGCCGGACGCGTTGCGGGCCGTTGCCGCGGAGACCTCCCTCGGCTGCGACGCGGTCGCCCTCGCGCTGATCCTGCGCCAACCCTGGGCGGGCGTCGTGCTCTCGGGGGCGGCCACCGCCAACCAGCTCGCCTCGAACCTGCACGCCGCGGTCGTCGACCTCGACGACGACCAGCTGTCCCGGATCGCCGCCCTCGCGGAGGAACCGCGGGCGTACTGGGAGCGACGCGGGCAGCTGCCCTGGCACTGAGCGCCAGGAGAAACGCCACCAGCGCTTCGAGCACCCCCGGAACACGGAGGATGTGAGACGCGTGCGCTCCTTATGAGACATCAGTGTCTCACCTGCGGTACAGTTGTCTCATGGCTGTCGACCGTGACCACGTGCTGCGCAGCGCAGCAGCCCTGCTCACCCGGAAATCCACCGCGACCATGGACGAGGTCGCCAAGGCCGCCGGGATCAGCCGGGCCACGCTGCACCGCCAGTTCGCCGGCCGCGACGCGCTCGTGCGCGCGCTGGAGGCGCTCGGCATCGAGGAGTGCGAGGCCGCTCTGGACGCGGCCCGCCTCGACGACGGCACGGCCCAGGAGGCCGTGCGCCGCCTGGTGAGGGAGCTGGAGAAGGTGGCCGGACTGCTCGCCTTCCTCTACACGGAGAACCAGCTCTTCGAGGGCGACGGGCAGCACGAGGGCTGGGCCCGGCTCGACGCCCGGATGGCCGCGCTGTTCCGGCGCGGACAGGAGGACGGCGAGTTCCGTATCGACCTCAGCCCGGCCTGGCTCACCGAGGCGCTCTACGGGCTGATGGCCTCGGCGGCATGGGCCGTGACCGAAGGCCGGGTCGCCGCCAAGGACTTCCACCACATGATCGTCGAGCTGCTGCTCGGCGGCGCGCTCAGGAGAGAGGAACCATGACCAGCACCCTGCAGCCGGCGCTCGTGACGGAGGTGCACAAGCGCCCCGACCGATGGCTCGCGCTCTGCGTCCTCGTCCTGGCCGTGCTGCTGGTGGCCGTGGACGCGACCGTCCTCGGCCTCGCGACCCCGTACATCAGTGAGGACCTGAAGCCCTCCGGCACCCAGCTCCTGTGGATCGGTGACGTCTACTCCTTCGTCATCGCCGGTCTGCTCGTCTCCATGGGCAGCCTCGGCGACCGCATCGGCCGCAAGAAGCTGCTCCTCGTCGGCGCGACGGCGTTCGGCCTGATATCCGTGCTCAACGCCTATGCCACGACACCCGAGACGATGATCCTGGCGCGGGCGCTGCTCGGTGTCGCGGGCGCGACCCTGATGCCCGCCACCCTCGCCCTGATCCGCAACATCTTCCACGACCCGCGCGAACGCAGCCTCGCCATCGGCATCTGGGGTGCGACGGCCTCCGCGGGCACGGCGGTCGGCCCCGTGGTCGGCGGCTTCCTGCTCGAACACTTCTGGTGGGGCTCGGTCTTCCTCATCAACCTTCCGGTGATGGTGGTGCTCGTCCTCGTCGGCGGCAGGCTGCTGCCCGAGTCGAAGAGCCCGAACCCCGGACCGTGGGATCTGATCAGCGTCACGCTCTCGCTCGTCGGTGTGATCGGCGTGGTGTACGCGGTGAAGGAACTCGCCGCGCACGGACCGAGCGGCGAGGCGCTCGTCACCGGACTGCTCGGCGCCGCCGCGCTCTTCTGGTTCGTACGCCGCCAACTGACGCTTCCCTCGCCGCTGTTGGACGTGCGTCTGTTCCGCAACCGCGGATTCTCCGGTGCCGTGCTCGCCGACCTGTTCACCGTGCTCGGCCTGTCCGGACTTGTCTTCTTCCTCTCCCAGTACCTGCAACTCGTGCAGGGCAGGGGGCCGTTCGAGGCGGGTCTGGCCGAAATCCCCGCCGCTGTGGGTGCGGTGGCGACGGGCCTGGTCGCGGGAAGGTTCGCGCGGCGGTTCTCCGTGCGTACCGTCGTCTCCGGCGGACTCGCCGCGGTGGGCCTCGCGCTCGGCACGCTCACCCTGCTCGACCGGTCCACCGGGTATCCGTTGCTCGGCGCGGCCCTGCTGGTCGTCGGCGTCGGCGCGGGCTTCTCGTTCACCGTCACCGCCGACGTCATCCTCTCCGCCGTGCCCAAGGACCAGGCGGGCGCCGCGTCCGCGGTCTCCGAGACGGCGTACGAACTCGGCGCCGCTCTCGGGATCGCCCTGCTCGGCTCCGTCGTGACCGGCGTCTACGCGGGCTTCACCGGCCCCGCGGGCACACCGGCCGAGGCGCACGACTCCCTCGGCGGAGCGGTGGAGGCCGCCGGGAGTCTGCCCGAGCACACCTCCGAGGCGCTGCTGAGCGCGGCCAGGGAGTCCTTCGTGGACGGCCTGGCGCTCGCGTCCGGCGCGGGCGCGGCGGTCCTGCTCGCCACCGCGGTGGCGGCGTGGTTCCTGCTGCGCGGCCAGAAGCTGGAGGCGTGAGGGGGCCGGCCGAAGTCCGGGCCACCGGGGCGGGGAGCGCAGCGCGGCCCGTCCCGATCCGGGACGGCTGCGATCGACACCCGCCGGAACCGTACAAAACGGGTGGGCCCCGACCGGCAACTGCCGGTCGGGGCCCACCCGTTTTCGGTGTCGCGGGGCCCGGCGGAGGGGGCTAGGCCGCCTTCGCCTTCGTGGCGTACATGTCGACGTACTCCTGGCCGGAAAGCCGCATGACCTCGGTCATCACGGAGTCGGTGACGGCGCGCAGCACGTACCGGTCGCGGTCCATGCCCTCGTACCGCGAGAACTCCATGGCCGCGCCGAAGCGGACCGTGACCCGGCCCGGCCGCGGGATGCCCGCGCCGCCCGGCTGGAGCTTGTCGGTACCGATCATCGCGAACGGGACGACCGGGGCGCCGGTCATCAGGGTGAGCCGGGCCATGCCGGTGCGGCCGCGGTACAGGCGGCCGTCGGGGGAGCGGGTGCCCTCGGGGTAGATCCCGAAGACCTTGCCCTCCTCCAGGATGCGGCGGCCGGTCATCAGCGCCGCGACGCCGCCGTTGGCGCCGTCCCGGTCCACCGGGATCATGCCGACGCCGGTGAAGAACCACGCCATCAGGCGGCCCTTGAGGCCCTTGCCCGTGACGTACTCGTCCTTGCCGATGAAGAGCACCTGCCGGTCGCAGACCAGCGGAAGGATCATCGAGTCGATGAACGTGAGGTGGTTGCCGGCCAGGATCACCGGACCGTCGCCCGGGATGTGCTCCACGCCTTCCACCCGTGGGCGGAACATCAGGCGCATGATCGGTCCGAGCACTGCCTTGATGAGCGCGAAGCGGGACAACGGGCCCTCCGGTGTCAAGGGATCGGTATGGAGTCTGTGCAGGTGAGGACGATACTCGCGGTTCCCGGATGATTGCACATCGGGTTCATCGACTGGATACGCACTGTTGACGCACGTTTACCTGCGGTGGCCTGCGCGTGAGCGGCCGACATCGGGGCGACACGATGTGACGGACATCGCGCGCCGCACCGGCGAACGGGTGACCCCGCCAGGGTTCGCCGCTCGTTCGCCGCAGTCTCACGCCTACCCCGGACCGCCGGACCGATGCCGACGGACCGTCATGTTCCGCATCCCGTACGACATCCAGGGTCACCCACGTGTTCCGTCGCAGGCCTCCCTCCCGTCACGCCGGGGCACCTACGATCGTCCCGCTTCGACAGGCAGGGCACCTACGGCGGGAGGAGCGCTCATGGGAGCGCAGGAGTCGAACGGTCAGGAGCGGGGCACGGCGCGGCGGACGCTGCTCGGAGCCGCGGTGCTCGGGGCGGGCGGAGCGGTCCTCGGCCTCCCCGGCGCGGCGAGCGCGGACGAACGCCACGGAGGCGGCGGCTACCGGAGCCTGCCCAGACCGACCGTCATCGGCCACCGCGGAGCCAGCGGCTACCGGCCGGAGCACACCTTCGGCTCGTACCAGCTGGCCCTCGACCTGGGCGCCGACGTCGTCGAGGCCGGTGACCTGGTGCCCACCAAGGACGGCCACCTCGTATGCCGTCACGAGCCGGAAATCGGCGGGACCACCGACGTCTCGGCGCACCCCGAGTTCGCCGACCGCAAGACCACCAAGACGCTCGACGGGGTCGCCACCACCGGCTGGTTCACCGAGGACTTCACGCTCGCCGAGCTGAAGACCCTGCGCGCGGTCGAGCGCATCCCCGCCAACCGTCCGCACAACACCCTCTACAACGGCCGCTGGGAGATCCCCACCTTCGAAGAGGTGCTCCGCTGGCAGGACGAGCAGACCCGCAAGCGCGGCAAGCAGGTCTGGATCTACCCCGAGACCAAGCACCCCACCTACTTCCGGGGGCTCGGCCTCGGCCTGGAGGAGCGGGTCGCCAAGCTGCTGCGCAAGTACGGCAAGGACAGGAAGGACTCGCCGGTCATCCTCCAGTCCTTCGAGCCGAGCAGCATCGAGCGGCTCGACAAGCTCGTCGGCAACCCGCTCGTCGTCCTGCTGTCCGCCGCGAACACCCGCCCCTGGGACTTCGTCGCGGCGGGCGACCCCCGCACGGTCGCCGACCTCGTCACACCCGAGGGACTGAAGTGGATCGCCTCGTACGCGCAGGGCATCGGCCCCACGCTCGACCTGGTGATCCCGAAGGACGCGGCCGGCAACCTCACCCAGCCGACCACCCTCGTCGCCGACGCGCACCGCGCGGGCCTGATCCTGCACCCGTACACCATGCGCAACGAGAACCCCTTCCTGCCCGCGAGTTTCCGCAAGGGCACCGCCGTGGACGCCTACGGGGACGCCTTCGGAGCCTTCAAGGTCTACTTCGAGACGGGGATCGACGGCGTGTTCTCCGACAACGCGGACACCGCGGTGCTGGCCCGCGCCGACTTCCTCAAGGGCTGAGTCCGGCTCCCCGGACCGTCGGCGGACGACGCGTCCGAGGAACGAGACCGGCGTCCGCAACCGTCAACGGATGACCCGCTCACCCCGGATGGGGTGACAACCGGCCGCCCCGGCAACCTCTCGCCGGGGCGGCCGCGTCGTGCCGCACATGACCCACGAGATGGTTTCCACGCTGCGGCCGCTGCTCGCAGCCGAGGCATCGGCTGAGGCGCACGCGACCGGCGCCGAGCCGAACGACCTGGAACAGGCCGTCTGGCTGCGCCTCCTGGAGCGCCTGGACACGGCGGGACCGCCCGTCGACCCGCAGCGGTGGGTGCGCCGGGCCGTGCGCTCCGAGGCCCGCCGCAGCCGCCGTACGACCCGCGTCGAGCAGCCCTACGCCACCGAACCCGCGGACGACAGCGGTCCCGGACCCGAGCAGCGGGCGATGACCGCCGCCCGCCGCCGTGAGCTGCACGAGGCCGTGCGCCGGCTGCCCGGCCGCTGCCCGAGCCTGATGGCCGCCCTGCTCTCCCCGGACGACCTCACCTACCGGGAGATCGCAGGTGAGTTGGGTATCTCACAGGGCAGTCTTGGTCCGGAACGTTCCAGATGCCTGGGATGTCTACGTCGATTGCTGACGCCGGAGGTTGCGGCTCGCTGACGACGGGGATAGGAGTGAGGGACGACCGGAACAGGTGAGCGGGAGGCATGCACACATGGGCATGAGCGTGACCATCTCGGCGGCGACCGAGCAGGATGCGGAACAGATCCTGAAGCTGCAGTACCTCTGCTACCAGAGCGAGGCCGAGCTGTACGGCGACTACGGCATCGAGCCGCTCACGCAGCCGCTCGACTCGCTCAGGGCAGAACTGGCGGGCGGCACCGTACTGGTGGCGCGGCTCGGCGACGAGGTGGTGGCCTCGGTACGCGGCGCCGTCGACGCCGACGGCACGGCCCGCATCAACAAACTCATCGTGCATCCGCGCATGCAGCGGCACGGCCTCGGCGGACGTCTGCTCGACGCGATCGAGACCCGGCTCGGCGCCGACGGCGGGGCCAAGTCCTTCCAGCTCTTCACCGGCCACCGCAGTGAGCGCAACCTGCGCCTGTACCGCAAGCACGGCTACGCGCCCGTCTCGCAGGAGCGGGTGGGCGAGCGCATGACGCTGGTGACACTGGCCAAGGGCGCCGACACCGGCGCGTACGCCACCAGCGCCTGAACACGGCCACCTTCGGCAGCAGCCGTCAGTCGGCGGTCGTACGCGCCTTGCGCAGCCAGTACATCGCCGACAGCGGCAGCAGCACCGGGATGAAGAGATAGCCCATGCCGTAGTCCGACCACACCGTGGCGTCGGGGAAGGCGGACGGCTCCACCAGCGTCCAGGTCCCGACGATCAGCACACCCGCGAGTTCGGCGGCGCAGCACACCAGCGCCGCCCTGCGCGCCGTCTCGCCGCCGCGCACCAGCGAGTACGTGATGAAGCCGTAGACGAGACCGGCGACCGCGGAGAGCGAGTAGGCGAGCGGCGCCTTGCCGAACTCCGTGGAGATCTGCACGGCCGACCGCGAGACGGCGCCGACCACCATCACTCCGTACAGCCATACCAGCAGGATGCCGGGGCCGCTGATGAGCCGCGTGCGCTTCTTCTCCGCCAACGGCTCCAGCGGCTCCAGCGGCTCCAGCGGCTTCTCGGTCTGCTCGCTCCGCTCGTCCCGAGGCACGGTCGTGTTCTCCTCCGTGGCCGTCATCTCAGCCTCCCCAGATGTCGTAGAGCCGAACTTCGAGCACGGCGAGGACGACGCCGCCGGCCGCCACCGTGACCGAACCCCAGCGGGTGCGCTCCGCCAGTGACATGAACCCCGCGGCGGGAACGCACGCGAAGGCGCCGAGCAGATACGCCACGAAGATCGTCGTGCCCTGCTCCGGCTTCTCGCCGCGTGCCAGCTGGACGACGCCGATCACCAGCTGGATCACGGCGAGCAGCGACACCACGGCCATGCCGATGAAGTGCCAGTCCTTGGTGGGCTGATCGCAGTAGGCGGCCCAGCCGCACCAGGCGGCGAGCGCGAGCGCGGCGACGGCCGTCGCGACCGTCAGGGCATCAAACATGCCGCGACCCTATTACGGGCCAAAAGGCCCGATGCGCTCGCCCCCGGGCTGCCCCGTAGGGTCGAAGGCATGAAGATCCACGCTGAAGCCCTCCTGTTCGACAACGACGGAACCCTCGTCTCGTCCCTCGCGTCGGTGAACCGCTGCTGGACGTGCTGGGCGCAGGAGTACGGGATCACCGCCGAGGACTTCGCCCGGATCGCCCTGCACGGCCGCCCCGCCGTCGAGATAGCCGCCGACCTGCTGCCCGCCGACCTCGTCCCCGAAGCGCTCGCCCGCATCGAGCAGCTGGAGGTCGAGGACGTGCCGGGCGGGGTCGACCCGCTGCCCGGCACCCTCGCGCTGCTCGCCGCGCTGCCCGCCGAACGCTGGGCCGTCGTGACCTCGGCCACCCGCCGGCTCGCCGAGGCCCGGCTCGACGAGGTCGGGATCCGCCCCAAGACGCTGATCACCGCCGACGACATCACCCGGGGCAAGCCCGACCCCGAGCCCTATCTGCTCGCCGCCCGCGAACTGGGCGTCGACCCGGCCCGCTGCGTCGTCTTCGAGGACGCCCCCGCCGGGCTCCAGGCGGGCCGCGCCGCCGGCATGACCACCGTGGCGTTGGCCACAACGCACCAGGCCGGCGAGCTGGACGCCGACCTCGTCGTCGAGGACCTCTCCGCCCTGTCCGTACTGGTCACGGACGACGGAGTGGAGATCTCCGTCCGGGGCTGAGCCGTGTCCACCGCTGTCCGCTATTCGGACAGCGGTGGCGGGCCCCGGCCCCCGGTCTGCTTTACTTCATTCCATGACCACGACGAGCTGCCGCATCCTTGCGACCGAGGCGACCACGACGCCCGGTGCTCGTTGTATGTGTCGAATGTGCGCCTGCTAGAGGGCCCCCGCACCACCGCCTGATCCCGCGCCCCGAAGCGGGATCGCCGCGCCCTGTGTCCGTACCGCGTACGTGACCGGGCTGCCCCGCGCACACGTTCTCCTCCCGGTTCCATCGCCATCGCGAGAACCGTGCCGCGTTCCCGACCGCATGCACCCGTGCCCGGGCACATCCACGCCCTGCACTCGACAGTGACGGAAACCCCCAGTGATCACGACATCGGGCCTGACGAAGGTCTACCGTTCGCGCGGCCGTGAGGTCATCGCCCTGGACGGCGTCGACCTGCACGTCCGCGAAGGCGAGGTGTACGGCGTCATCGGACAGTCCGGCGCCGGCAAGTCCTCGCTCATCCGCTGCGTCAACCTCCTGGAGCGCCCCACCGCCGGCACGGTGACCGTCGCCGGACAGGACCTCACGGCGCTGGCCGGGCGCGGCCCGCGGGCCGGCCGGGAGCTGCGCGCGGCGCGCAGCCGCATCGGCATGGTCTTCCAGCACTTCAACCTGCTGTCCTCGCGCACGGTCCAGGACAACGTCGAGCTGCCGCTGGAAATCCTCGGCACATCGGGGAAGGAACGTTCCCGCAAGGCGCTCGAACTGCTCGACCTGGTCGGCCTGTCCGACAAGGCGAAGTCCTACCCGGCCCAGCTCTCCGGCGGTCAGAAGCAGCGCGTCGGCATCGCACGCGCCCTGGCCGGCGACCCGAAGGTGCTGCTCTCCGACGAGGCGACCAGCGCCCTCGACCCGGAGACCACCCGCTCCATCCTCCAGCTGCTGCGCGACCTCAACCGGCAACTGGGCCTGACCGTGCTGCTCATCACGCACGAGATGGACGTCGTCAAGACGGTCTGCGACTCGGCCGCGCTGATGGAACAGGGCCGCATCGTCGAGTCCGGCACCGTCAGCGAGCTCCTCGCGACGCCCGGCTCCGAGCTGGCCGCCGCGCTCTTCCCGGTCAGCGGCGACGCCTCCGGCGACGACCGCACCGTCATCGACGTCACGTTCCACGGCGAGGCGGCGACCCAGCCCGTCATCTCGCAGCTCTCGCGCACCTACAACATCGACATCTCGATCCTCGGCGCCGCGATGGACACCGTCGCGGGCAAGCAGGTCGGCCGGATGCGCATCGAACTGCCCGGCCGCTACGAGGACAACGTCGTGCCCATCGGCTTCCTCCGCGAGCAGGGCCTGCAGATCGACATCCAGGGCCAGGAGCCCGTTCTGGTGAAGGAAGGTGCCCTGTGACCTGGTCGGAGATGCAGCCGCTGCTGTCCGAGGAGTGTTGGAACACGCTCTACATGGTCGGCTGGTCCACCCTCATCGCGATCGTCGGAGGCCTGCCGCTCGGCGTCCTGCTGGTCCTCACGGACCGTGGGGGCCTGCTGCAGAACGTCCTCGCCAACCGGGTGATCGGGCAGATCGTGAACGTGGCCCGCTCGATGCCGTTCATCATCCTGATGGTCGCGCTGATGGGCTTCACCCGCTGGATCACCGGCACCACCATCGGCCGTGAGGCGGCCATCGTGCCGCTCGCCATCGGCGCGATCCCGTTCTTCGCGCGCCTGGTCGAGACGGCCGTCCGCGAAGTGGACGGCGGGCTCGTGGAGGCCGTGCAGGCGATGGGCGGCAATGTCTGGACCGTCGTCCGCAAGGTGCTCGTCCCCGAGTCCCTGCCGTCGCTGATCTCCAGCACCACCACGACGATCGTCGCGCTCATCGGCTACTCCGCGATGGCCGGCACCGTCGGCGCCGGCGGCCTCGGAGACCTGGCCATCCGCTACGGCTACCAGCGCTTCGAGACCGAGCTGATGTGGATCATCGTGGCCATCCTGGCCGTGGTCATCTCCGCCATCCAGTTCGCGGGCGACTACGCGGCCCGCACCCTGGACCGCCGCGGCGGCCGATCGGGCCCCGCACCGAAACTCCGGCTGCTGAAGGCGAAGAAGCCCTCGGCCACCGACATCGGCAAGGTCGCCTGAGCGTCCTGCGCGCATCCCCCCAGTTTCCCCGCACACCCTTCGCGGGGTCGCTCCACCCTTATGGAAAGGCACTTTTCGTGCGTAACACCGCCAAGATCACCACCGCCGTCCTCGCTGCCGGAGCCCTCACCCTCGGCCTCAGCGCCTGCGGTTCCGACAAGGACTCCGCCTCCTCCGCCTCCTCGGACACCAGCGGCCCGCTGGTCGTGGCCGCCAGCCCGGTCCCGCACGCCGAGATCCTCGACTACGTCAAGGACCACCTGGCGAAGAAGGCCGGACTGGACCTGGAGGTCAAGGAGTTCACCGACTACGTCACGCCGAACACGGCGACCGAGGACGGGTCCGTGGACGCCAACTACTTCCAGAACCAGCCGTACCTCGACGACTTCAACCAGAAGAAGGGCACGCACATCGCGCCCGTCGTCACGGTGCACCTGGAGCCCCTCGGCCTCTACTCCCACAAGGTGAAGAGCGTCGACGCCCTGAAGAGCGGTGCGACGATCGCCGTCCCGAACGACACGGTCAACGAGGCCCGCGCGCTCAAGCTGCTCGCGGCCAACGGGATCATCACGCTCAAGGACGGGGCGGGCAACAGCGCGACGCCCAACGACATCGCGAAGAACCCGAAGAACCTCAAGTTCACGGAGCTGGAGGCGGCCCAGACCCCGCGCTCCCTGGACGACGTCGACGCCGCGGTGATCAACGGCAACTACGCCATCGAGTCCGACCTCAAGCCCGCCAAGGACGCCCTCGTCCTGGAGTCTGCGACGAACAACCCCTACGGCAACTTCCTCGCCGTCAAGAAGGGCAACGAGGACGACCCGCGCGTGAAGAAGCTCGCGAAGCTCCTCACCTCGCCCGAGGTCAAGAAGTTCATCGAGGACAAGTACGCCGGCTCCGTCATCCCGTCCTTCAAGTAGGACCGGAACCGGGGGAAGAACAGAGCCGAGGGCAGGGACGGGGGCAGGGACAAGAGCCCGGCCCCGAGGGCCACTTACGGCCGGCGGCCTCCCTCGTCACCGCACGGGGTCCACTCCATTACCCGGAGTGGACCCCGTTGTGCCGTTCAGTGGTTTCATGCTGCATGCTGGGCAGTTCAGCGGACCCGACGGTATATCAGGTCCGAAGTCCCCGACGGTTACGGAGCGTCGCATGACGAGCACCTTCCCCGACATCTCCATCAGCACGGAGCGGTTGGTCCTGCGTGCGCTCGACGAGGACGACGTGCCCGCGCTGGCCGAGATGATGAACGACGAGATGGTCGCGGCCTGGACGTCGATCCCGCAGCCGTTCACGGAGGACGGTGCCCGCGACTGGGTCACCGACTACGCGCCCACGGAACGCGCGGAGGGCCGCGGACTCGACCTCGCCGTCACCGAGTTCCTCACCCAGCGCCTGGTCGGCATCATCCAACTCGGCAAGACCAACTGGCGCGTTCGCTCCACCGAACTCTCCTACATCATCGCCCCCTGGGCGCGCGGCGAGGGCTACGCGTCCGAGGCCGCGCTCGCCACCGCCCGATGGCTCTTCCGTGACCAGAAGTTCGAGCGCATCGAGCTGCGCACGGCCGCCGACAACACCGCCTCGCAGCAGGTCGCCCAGAAGATCGGCTGCATCAGCGAGGGCGTGCTGCGCAATGCCTGCATAGCCCGCACCCGGACCGAGGACGGCGGCTGGGTCGACCTGCGCACCGACTTCATCGTGTGGAGCCTGCTGCCCGAGGACCTCGACGGTGTGGGCGGGCGCCTCGCCGACACCGGCGGTTACACATCGTTCTCCGACTGGAGCTGAACGGGCCGGGCAGGCGCACGACACTGCGTGTGCCGGTCCCTCACCGACGAACGGGAACGGTCGCGTCGCGTCACAACCGGCCGCGTCGAGTCATATGCGTGTACGGGATTCCTCTCCCCGGCCCCCCGGTGCCATGGACCGGAACCACGGTCCGGGAACGGCGGGACCGCTCCCAACGCCACGCATCCCGGCACGGCGCCGCCGGGCGGCGACCAGGTACCCTCACGAAGCCCGCCCGGGCTGCACCTGACGACCTGCGAAGACCCTCTGGAGACTGACGACGATGGCCGACCGGGTCACGGTGATCGGCTGGGACGGCTCGCCGCTGACCGTCGCGGCGCGCTCCGCTCTCGGTGCCGCCACGCTGGTGGCCGGCGCGGCACACCATCTCGCACTCCCCGAAGTGCCCGAGAGCGCCGAACGCATGCGTCTCGGCAGCGTCGCCCTCGCCGCCCGCCGGATCGCGGGCCACCGGGGCTCCGCCGTCGTCTTCGCCGACGGGGACCCGGGATTCTTCGGCGTCGTACGCACCCTGCGCGCACCGGAGTTCGGCCTGGAGGTCGAAGTCGTGCCCGCCGTCTCCCCGGTGGCCGCCGCCTTCGCCCGCGCCGGAATGCCCTGGGACGACGCACAAGTGGTCGTCGCACATAGCCGCACCCTGCGACGCGCGGTGAATGTATGCCGAGCCCACACCAAAGTCGCTGTCCTCACCTCACCCGGCGCCGGACCCGCCGAACTCGGGCTGCTTCTCGAAGGTGTCCACCGCACCTTCGTGATCTGCGAGGAGCTCGGCACCACCCGCGAACAGGTCACGATCCTGACCTCCGACAAGGCGGCCGACCACACCTGGCGCGACCCGAACGTCGTGATCGTCATCGGCGGCTTCGTGGCCGCGGCCGAAGGGGGCGGCTGGATCGCCGGCCGGGAGCCCGCCGGCGGACCGCGCGGCTGGGCGCTGCCCGCCGGAGCGTACGGCGGCGCACTCGGCGAGGGGGAGACGGATCTGCTGCGGGCCGCCCAACTCGCCCGTCTGGGGCCCCGCGTCGGCGACCTGGTCTGGGACATCGGCTCCGGCAGCGGCGCCTTCGCCACCGAGGCCGCCCGCACCGGCGCCGCCGTCATCGCGGTCGACCGCAGCCCGGGCGCCTGCACCCGCACCGAGCACTCCGCCCGCCGTTTCGGCGTCCAGATGCAGATCGTGCACGGCAGCGCCCCGCACGTCCTGGAAGACCTGCCCGAACCCGATGTCGTCCGCATCGGCGGCGGGGGAGCGGCGGTCGTCTCCGCCGTCGCCGACCGCCGGCCGCAGCGCATCGTCACGCACGCCGCCACCCGTGACGCCGCCGAACTCATCGGCCGCGACCTGACCGAGCACGGCTATGAGGTCGAGTGCGCCCTCATTCAGTCCGTAGAACTCGATACAAGGGCCTGGACGGAGAAGGAGCGGAGCGTCGCGTTCCTGCTCAGCGGCCGTTTGCCGGATCGCGCCCCGTGATCCTGTTGTCGTACTGCGCGCGGTAGGCTGGCCGATCGTTGTACCGCTCCCGGGGTGTCGGCCTTTCGTAGGCCAATGTCCGGAAAACCCGCCCGTTTTGAGGCGTGTGTGGTACGGCAGAACCGGGGGACGCGCAACGTGGCGCAGTCCACAGCGGGCACTCGCGGATCACGCTGTCGCGAGGGCGGGATGACCGGGACAATGCCAGTTAATGGCTTTGTCGTCTTTGTTGGCCGGTCATTCGTGCCGCTGGGCACGCACGCTCGTTCTTCACTGTGGGGCGGTCGGTGCGCCGTTCCGGGCGAGCTGGACTTGGAAGCACTAACCGATGGGCGAGGGGTACGCATGACCGACACCGGCCAGGTCCCGGGCGAGGGATTGCCGGAGAACGCAGGCATGGTGGAGCAGCCGGGCGTCACCACGCCGGGCGCGTACACCTTCCTCGACCCCTCCGAGAACCCCGCCGAGGACGACGACCTTCTTCTGATGCCGGGCGCGCCCGGCGCCCAGGGTGCCTGGGGCAACGAGGTACCGCCGCCGGCCCCGATGCCGTTCACCGACGAGCCCGGCCCGCACGAGACGGCCGGACGGGACAGCGGCGCGGTCGACCTCGGCGCCGTCCGCGCGCCGAACCCGGTGCCCGCCCCGCAGCCCGTGCAGCCGCGCCGCCCGCTGCACCTCGGCCCGCCCACGCCGGACGGCTCCTCCAGCCCGGTGCGCTCCCTGGCCGACCGCGGACCCGCGGGCTCGCGCCGGGGCTCCGTGGCCGCTCCGGTCACTCCCGTGCGCCACGCCGGCCCGCCGACGGCCGGTCCCGAGTACTTGGACGTGCCCCAGCTCGGCGAGGCTCCGCCCCTGGGCGCGGTCCCGTGGGGGACTCCGCAGGTCGGGTCTGAGGCGACGGCCGCAGAAACGGTCGTCCCGGAGGCGGGACAGCTGCCCGGGGCCGTGGTGGGCGTGGCGGCCGGACCGGTCCCCGAGGCCCCGCAGGCCGCGGAAGCCGAGCAGGCGCCCGGATTCGTGGCGGCGCCCTTCGCCCATGACGTGGCTCTCGCGCAGGATGCCGTCCAGGTGCCGGTGCCGCAGGCCGACGACGTGTCGCTCGACCTCCACGACCTCGCGGACGGACAGGCTCCCGAGGCCGCGCCCGTGGCGGACGGCTCGCCGGCCCCGCAGACGCCCGACGCCCCGCAGTTCCCGGACGCCCCTCACACTCTCGGCACGCCGGACACCCCCGAGGCCGCCGAGCCGGCCGGATTCGCCGAGCAGGCCGCCGCCGAGGAGCCGCCCGCGCACGAGGCCGCACCGGCGCAGATCCCCGCGGACGTGGAGCACGTCACGCCCGCGCAGCACTTCACCCCGGCCGAGGACCTCGCCGCCGCGCAGGCCCAGCACGCGGCCCCGCCGCAGATCGCCGACCAGGACATGTACGGAGCGGACCCGGCCGAGCCGGGAGCCGCGGACGCCCTGTTCGCCGAACCCGATGTCCACATGCCGGAACCGGCCGTCCGATTCGTGGACGAGGTGCCGCAGTCGGAGGCCGAGCAGCCCCTCACGGTCGCCGCCCCGCACGCTTTCGAGGCCCCGGAATCCGCGCTGTCGGCACTCTCCGCGCGCTCGGCGGAGGCCTCGCACGGCGGGCCGGACGCCGGCTCCGAAGAGTTCCAGGCCCAGCAGTTCACGGACCAGGCCGCGTTCGCCGGGAACGGAGCCGCCCCCTCCGAGGACGCCGCCGCTCTCCCCGCCGACGGTGCCTTCGCCCACAACGGCGTCGCCCACCCCGAACCCGGCACCGCCGAGGCCCTGCACGGCGTACCGGTGGGCGTGGCCGCGCACGCCGAGGCCTCCCACCCGACCGCCGGCCAGTCCCACGGCGACCAGCACTACGCGAGTGCCCTGGACGCGCAGGTCGCCCCCGGATTCCCCGGCGCGCCCCCGGTGCCCCTGGCCGACCAGAGCCTCGGCCGGTTCGTACCCGTGGAGGGCACGGTGCCGACGACTCCGCACCTGGCCCCGACCCCGCCGCACCCCATGACCGTGCCGCCCCTCCCCGTCGAGGAGGAGCAGCCGACGGTCCAGGAGCCCGCGATCGTCGTGACACCCGCGCCGGTCGAGGAGACCACCGAAGCGGTCGCGGAGACCGACGCGGCACAGGCGGAGCCGATCGCCCCGGCACCCGTGCCCGCCCCCCGGGAAGCGGAGGCCGCGCCCGAGGTCACTCCCGAGCCCACCCCCGTACCGGAACCGCTCACCGCGGAGCCGGAACCCGTAGTCGCACAGCAAGCGGAGGACCTGCGCACCCAGGTCGCCGACCAGGAAGAGAGCACGGCCGCAGTGGAAGACGTACGAGAGTCCACCGGCCCTGCGGCCCCCGGCTACGACGACGCCGAGCGCGAGGCCGTCCTGCGCGTGATGCGCGAGCGCCGTGACATCCGCAACGGCTTCCGCAGCGACCCGATCCCGCACGACGTGCTGCTCCGTGTCCTGGAGGCCGCGCACACCGCGCCGTCCGTCGGCCACTCCCAGCCCTGGGACTTCGTCGTCATCCGCTCCGCCGACACCCGGCGCAGCATGCACGAACTCGCCCAGCGCCAGCGCGAGGCCTACGCCAAGTCGCTTCCCAAGGGCCGCGCCAAGCAGTTCAAGGAACTGAAGATCGAGGCCATCCTCGACACCCCGGTCAACATCGTCGTGACCGCCGACCCGACTCGGGGCGGCCGCCACACCCTGGGCCGGCACACCCAGCCGCAGATGGCGCCCTACTCCTCCGCCCTCGCGGTCGAGAACCTGTGGCTCGCGGCCCGCGCCGAGGGTCTCGGCGTCGGCTGGGTCAGCTTCTTCGACGAGCGGGAGATGGTCCGCGCGCTGGGCCTGCCCGACCACCTCGACGTGGTCGCCTACCTCTGCGTCGGCTACGTCGACGAGTTCCCCGACGAGCCCGAGCTGATGCAGGCCGGCTGGTCCAAGCGCCGCCCCCTGTCGTGGGTCGTGCACGAGGAGACGTACGGCCGCCGTGCCCTGCCCGGCGAGGAGCCGCACGACCTGCTCGCCGAGACGGTCTCCAACATCCGCCCCCTCGACGCCAAGGCGCTGGGCGAGGCGTGGGAGCGCCAGAAGCGGATGACCAAGCCCGCGGGCGCCCTCGGCATGCTGGAGATCATCTCCGCGCAGTTGTCGGGCCTGTCCCGGATGTGCCCGCCGCCCATCCCGGAGCCGGCCGCCGTCGCGATCTTCGCGGGCGACCACGGTGTGCACGCCCAGGGCGTCACCCCCTGGCCGCAGGAGGTCACCGGGCAGATGGTGGCCAACTTCCTGGGCGGCGGCGCTGTCTGCAACGCGTTCGCCAACCAGGTGGGCGCCGAGGTCTGTGTCATCGACGTGGGCGTCGCCTCCGACCTGCCGGCCACGCCGGGCCTGCTGCCGCGCAAGGTCCGCGCGGGCACCGCCGACATGACGACCGGTCCCGCCATGACCCGGGAAGAGGCCATCGCGGCGCTGGAGGTGGGCATCGAGACGGCCCGCGACCTGGTCGCCGCTGGTAACAAGGCACTGCTGACCGGTGAGATGGGGATCGCGAACACCACTGCCTCGGCGGCCCTGATCTCGGTCTTCACCGGCGCCGACCCCGCCGAGGTGACCGGCCGCGGTACCGGCATCAACGACGAGACCCTGGCCCGCAAGACCGAGGTCGTCCGCCGCGCCATCGACTTCCACCAGCCGGACCCGGCCGACCCGATCGGCGTCCTCGCGGCGATCGGCGGCCTCGAACACGCCGCCATGGTCGGCCTCCTCCTCGGCGGCGCGTCCCTGCGGACGCCGGTGATCCTGGACGGCGTCAGCGCCGGCGCCGCCGCACTGGTGGCCCGCGCCATCGCCCCCGAGGTCCTGGCCGCCTGCATCGCGGGTCACCGCAGCGCGGAGCCCGGTCATGTGGCCGCTCTGAACAAGCTGGGCCTGCGCCCCCTGATCGACCTCGATCTGCGTCTGGGCGAGGGCACCGGCGCCCTGCTGGCCCTTCCCATCGTCCAGAGCGCGGCGCGGGCGATGCACGAGGTCGCGACGTTCGACTCGGCCGGGGTGACCGAGAAGTAGGCCGGCGGGGCCGACGGGGTGGGCAGGTGTTCCGAGCTGCCCACCCGGCCCCGCCGTAGTCTGGACACCTACCGAAAAACCCCACGTCAGGGCCGCTCCAGAGCCGCAGCGCGCCCGCCCGCACCGCCTGCCCGTACGAGGGAGCCGCACCTCCATGGCCGAACACCCCGCCTACCCCGTAGGCCTCCGCCTCGCCGGCCGTCGCGTCGTCGTCCTCGGCGGTGGCCAGGTGGCCCAGCGCCGGCTCCCCGCGCTCATCGCGGCGGGGGCGGACATCCACCTCGTCTCACCGCAGGCGACACCGTCCGTCGAAGCGATGGCGGACGCGGGCGAGATCACCTGGACGCGGCGCCCGTACCAGGAGGGCGACCTCGCCGACGCCTGGTACGCGCTGATCGCCACGAGCGATCCCCAGGCCGGCGCCGACGCCTCGGCCGAGGCGGAGCGCAACCGCGTCTGGTGCGTCCGCTCGGACGACGCCGACGCGGCGACGGCCTGGACCCCGGCCACCGGCCACAGCGAGGGCGTGACCGTCGCCGTCCTCACCACGAACGCCAAGGGCCGCGACCCCCGCCACACCGCCGCGATCCGCGACGCCGTGGTCGAGGGCCTGCGCGACGGCACCCTCGTCGCGCCGCACCACCGCAGCCGTACCCCCGGCGTCGCCCTGGTCGGCGGAGGTCCCGGCGACCCCGACCTGATCACGGTCCGCGGCCGTCGGCTGCTCGCCGAGGCCGACGTGGTCATCGCCGACCGCCTCGGTCCCCGTGACCTGCTCGCCGAACTCCCGCCGCACGTAGAGGTGATCGACGCGGCGAAGATCCCGTACGGCCGGTTCATGGCCCAGGAGGCCATCAACAACGCGCTCATCGAGCATGCGAGGCAGGGCAAGTCCGTCGTCCGGCTGAAGGGCGGCGACCCGTTCGTCTTCGGCCGGGGCATGGAGGAGGCCCAGGCGCTCGCCGAGGCGGGCATCGCCTGCACGATCGTCCCCGGCATCTCCAGCTCGATCTCGGTTCCGGGCGCGGCGGGCATCCCCGTCACCCACCGGGGTGTCGCACATGAGTTCACCGTGGTCAGCGGTCATGTCGCCCCCGACGACGAGCGCTCCCTCGTCGACTGGCCGGCCCTCGCCAAGCTGCGCGGCACCCTCGTCGTCCTCATGGGCGTCGACAAGATCGGCAGGATCGCCGACACCCTCGTGGCACACGGCAAGCCGGCCGACACCCCCGTCGCCCTCGTCCAGGAGGGCACGACCGCCGCACAGCGCCGCGTCGACGCCACCCTGGCCACCGTCGCCGAGACCGTTCGCGCCGAGGACGTGCGGCCGCCCGCGGTCATCGTCATCGGCGAGGTCGTGAACGTCGGCTCCGGACTTCCCGAGTAACCACGGGTAACCCACCCGTTCCC
This sequence comes from Streptomyces sp. NPDC002935, assembly GCF_040611295.1. Lineage (NCBI taxonomy): Bacteria > Bacillati > Actinomycetota > Actinomycetes > Kitasatosporales > Streptomycetaceae > Streptomyces > Streptomyces sp. NPDC002935. The sequence goes on along the minus strand of NZ_JBEXNW010000012.1, from coordinate 77,825 downwards.
AGCCGTTGGCACCGCACCCAGGACAAGGCAGTATCACCCTGTGGCCGATCTCATCACCGTCGAGAACCCCGACGACCCGCGTCTGCGCGACTACACGGGCCTGACCGACGTGGAACTGCGCCGCAAGCGCGAACCCGCCGAAGGCCTGTTCATCGCCGAGGGCGAGAAGGTCATCAGACGGGCCAAGGACGCCGGGTACGAGATGCGTTCGATGCTGCTGTCCGCCAAGTGGGTCGACGTCATGCGCGACGTCATCGACGAACTCCCGGCCCCCGTCTACGCGGTCAGCCCGGAGCTCGCCGAGCAGGTCACCGGCTATCACGTGCACCGGGGAGCGCTCGCCTCGATGCAGCGCAAGCCGCTGCCGACGGCGGAGGAACTGCTGCGGTCCACGCGCCGGGTCGTCGTCATGGAGTCGGTCAACGACCACACCAACATCGGCGCCATCTTCCGCTCCGCCGCCGCCCTCGGCATGGACGCGGTCCTGCTCTCCCCGGACTGCGCGGACCCCCTGTACCGCCGCTCCGTGAAGGTCTCGATGGGCGCGGTCTTCTCGGTCCCCTACGCCCGTCTCGAAGCCTGGCCCAAAGGCCTGGAGTCGGTGCGCGAGGCCGGGTTCAACCTGCTCGCCCTCACTCCGGACGAGAAGGCCAGCTCCCTCGACGAGGCCGCCCCGCACCGCATGGACCGGGTCGCGCTGATGCTCGGCGCGGAGGGCGACGGCCTGTCCACCCAGGCCCTGATGGCGGCCGACGAATGGGTCCGCATCCCGATGGCCCACGGCGTCGACTCCCTGAACGTCGGCGCGGCGGCCGCGGTCGCCTTCTACGCGGTGGCGACGGGCCGCCCGGCAAGCTGACCCGTCGGCAGTGCTGACGCCTGCCCCCGGGAGCCGACCGTCGCGCGGGCGCCTGTGCCGCCCGCACCCCGGAACCGCGGGCCGGACCCCACATCTTCGGTGTGAGCGACCGGACAGGTCCTAGTCGTCCTGGTGGAGCTCGCTCCGGTCCTGCTCGGCCGTCGAGCCGGAGGTGGCCGGTGGCTCGTACGACGACTGCTCCTGACGTACGTCCTCGCGCGGGACCCCGCCGCCGAGCCCCCGGGCCGGTCCCTGGCACCCCTGGGCCGCCGCGATCCCGAGCGCGACCAGCAGCGTCACCACCACGAACACGACGAGCCGCTGGCGCAGCAGCCGCGGATTGGCGGGCCGTCTGCCGGTTCCTGTGGTCCGAGGCCCGGGCCGCCCGGTGCCGCTGCGGGGCGCGGGCCTGCTCCCGGAACGGCCGGTGTTGCGGACGGGCGCCGGGCGGGATCCCGACCGCGATCCGCCGTTCGTCCCGCCGGTGCGCGGTGGGGGAGTGGTCCCCGGGCGCCGCTGGGTGCGCTGCTCGGCGTACTGCTCGGCCAGGCGCCCTGTCGGCCGGTCCGGGTCCGTGCGCGGCGCGGGGGGCCGCACGTCCGTCATGCCGTGGGCCTCGCGGGCCGCGATCTCCTTGAGCCGCAAGGACAGTTGGAGCGTCGTGGGCCGCTCCTCGGGATCCTTCGCCAGACAGGCCCGGACGAGCGGTGCGAGGGCGTCCGGAACCCCGTGCAGGTGGGGCTCCTCGTGCACGACCCGGTAGAGCATCACTTCGGAACTGCCCTGTCCGAAGGGCGAGTCCTGGGTCGCCGCGTAAGCGAGCGTCGCCCCGAGCGCGAACACGTCCGTGGCCGGGGTGACAGCGGCGCCGCGCACCTGCTCGGGCGCCAGGAAGCCGGGGGACCCGACCGCCGTGCCGACATGGGTGAGCGTGCTGGCCCCGGTCGCCCACGCGATGCCGAAGTCGATGATCCGCGGCCCCTTCGGGGACAGCAGGATGTTGGACGGCTTGAGGTCGCGGTGGACCACCCCGGCCTCGTGCACCGCGACCAGCCCCTCGGAGAGGGCGGCACCGACGGCGGCCACGTCGGAGGCCGACAGCGGCCCCTCCTCGGCGACCTTGTCGTGCAGCGAGGGTCCGGGCACGTACTGCGTGGCGAACCAGGGCCGGTCCGCCTCCAGGTCGGCGGCGACGAGCCGGGCCGTGCAGCCGCCCCTGATCCGCCGTGCCGCCGAGACCTCGCGTGCGAACCGTGAGCGGAACTCCTGATCCTCCGCCAGATCGGGCCGGATCACCTTCAGGGCGACCCGCTGGCCACGCCGGTCGGAGCCCAGGTAGACAACACCCATCCCGCCCGCGCCGAGCCGTCGGTGAAGCCTGAACGAGCCGACGACACGCGGGTCCTCGCGCCTCAGGCGCATCATCGCCATGTCCATCCCCGCTGCCCGGTCCGTTTGACGAGCCACAGCTTACGTTTCCCCGGCCGGGTGCGCGCAGAGGCCGCGCCCTCTCGTTCCGATCGATTGTCAGTGCCGGGTGGGAAACTTGAGAGGTGGTCAGGGAGCGTACGAACAGAGCCTCTTTGGGCTTCCTGTGATCCCAACCATCCATCGCAGAAGGGGGATTGAGCCCGTGAAGGGTGACCGCGTGGAGATAGTCGTGGACGCAGGGGACACGACGCGTACGTACGAGGTGGTGGCGAGCAGGGCGGGTCGCCGGGTGGAGACGGCGGTGCGCCGAGGTGTAGTAGAAGTGAGCGAAGTCACCCGAAGCGGATCAGTGGTACGGACCGCCCGCTTCATGGCGACTCGGGTGCTGGCGCTCGTCGAGCAGCCGGTCCCCCGGGAGGACAGCTCGGAACAGTAGGGGCACATCGGGCGCCCCCTCCGGGAAGACCCTGAGACCTAGGTCCTCGTCTCCACCCAGGGGAGTACTCCGCAGGTCATCGCTCATCCTCCGGGAGGCCTGGCAATCGGTACGAGGGCATGACGACCCGCCCTCGCCGCGCGCCTAGATTTGAAGTCAAGCGGCGGGTGCAGCACTCGTCCCCCGAGGTCAGACACCCGCCGCTGCCAGACACAACAGAAGCTCGGTCAGGAGAGGGACCATGGCCCACACGGCACCGCGGACAGCGCTCCGCACGCAGGGACGCAAGGCGTACAGCGCCGCGTTCGGCACCCGCCAGGGTCAGCGCCACCCCTTGGTGGCGACAGCGATGGTCCTTCCCCTGGCGGCCCTGCTCGTAGTCGTCTTCGGCGGCTGGGACGCGGTGGTCACACAGGCGTCGTCCGTGGGCGTGATGCTGGGGCGCTGAGCGGCGCCCCAGGCCCGGAAGAGCGGTCCGGGCGGGGACATCCGGCCATGAAACCCCGTGGGGACGGGGGTGCGGCGGACGGCACGAAGAATGCCCGCGCAGCTGGGGAGCTGCGCGGGCATTCTTCTTTTTCCGGGTGCGGGGGTGCGGGGGTGACGGGTGACGGGTGACGGGTGCCGGGTGCTGCGGGGTGACGGGGTGCTGGGGGTCTGTGATGACGGGGCGCCGGGGTGCCGGGGTGCTGTGATGACGGGCGCCGGGTGCGCCGGGGTGACGGGCGCCGGGGTGCTGGAGTGACGCGGTGACGGAGCGCTGGAGTGCTGCCGGCCACCGGGGGCGCCCCCACCTGCGTACCCTCACCGACAGACGTCGTACAGCCTCAGGGGGACCCGTGACCGCAGACACCCTGCTGCCCGCACTCACCGCCGCGGTACGCCACGCGGCCCACCCGGCGACGGCTCCGGCCTGCCCCTGCGGCGCCGAGGACGCGCTCCTCGCGGACCGGGACGACGGCACAGTGGTCCGCCACGGCGACATCGTCGCCAAGGCCCACGCTCCGGACACGGACCCCGCCGCGCTCGCGCTCCGTGTCTCCGTGGCCGCGAGCCTCCCCGGCATCCTCCTGCCGCCGCTGAACCCCACCCCCGCCGACCTTCTCGGCCGCCGGATGACGCTCTGGCCGTACGGCGGCCCCGTCGACCCCGACACCCCCGACGCGGCCCCCTGGGAGGCCGCCGCGACCCTGCTGGCCCACCTGCACCGGGCCCCGGCCCCGGAGGGCCTGCCGCCCATGCGGGGCCCCGTCAAGGCGGCCCGCGCGATCGCCCGCCTGCGCGCGGCGGGACCGCACCCGGGCGCCGTCCCGGTGCTGCGCGCCTGGGCCGCCCTGCCCGGCTGGGCGCGGGCGGAGGCCCCGATGCCGGACGCCAAGACGCTGTGCCACGGTGACCTGCATCTCGGCCAGCTCGTACGCCACCCCGCGCCGGACGGTCCCTGGGCCCTCATCGACGTCGACGACCTGGGCGTCGGCGACCCGACCTGGGACCTGGCCCGTCCGGCCGCCTGGTACGCCTGCGGGCTGCTCCCGCCCGACGAGTGGCTCCGCTTCCTGAGCGCCTACCGGGGCGCGGGCGGCCCGGCCGTTCCCGCCGCGGGCGATCCCTGGCCCGCCCTGGATGTCGCGGCCCGCGCTCTCACCGTGCAGACCGCGGCCCTGGCCGTCGCCAAATCCGCCGCCGCGGACCGCCCGTTGGACGAGGTGCAGCGGGCCGTTGTCGACGCCTGTGACCGAATGAGTGCGGTCCCGCCCGAGTTGACGCAAGGTTTCGCAACGTAGGGTGCAACCGACCGGAGCGGGGCAGAGTCTGTCCTGGCGGAAGCAGTACCGACTGGCGAGGAGTTGAGCCGAGCATGCAGTGTCCGAAATGCCATGCGCCGATGCACACGTACAACCGCAATGGCGTCCAGATCGAGCAGTGCAGCGGCTGCCGCGGGATATTTCTCGACTACGGCGAGCTGGAGGCACTGACCCGCGTGGAGTCGCAGTGGTCCCAGCCCGCGCCGCCGCCCCAGGGCGCCCCGCAGGCCTACCCGTCCACCCCGGCGCCGGCCTGGGGCGCCCCGCAGCACGGCGGCGGCCACGGTGGTCACTACGGCGGCCACGGCAGCCACCACCGGCACAAGAGCTTCGGCCACATGCTCTTCTCGTCCTGAATCGTCCTGAACGACCGAAGGGGCCTTCTCCGAGCGGAGGGGCCCCTTCGTCGCGTTCCGGTGCTCCGTGCTCCGTGCTTCGGCGATTCGGCGATTCGGCGATTCGGCGATTCGGCGATTCGGCGCTTCGGTGTTCCGGACACGGGCCGTCGTGTCCGGAACACGACGAAGCCCCCGACCGTACGAGACGGCCGGGGGCTTTGCTGGTGCGCGATACTGGGATTGAACCAGTGACCTCTTCCGTGTCAGGGAAGCGCTCTCCCGCTGAGCTAATCGCGCGGGTCACGGGGCCGGAGCCTCGCTTGCTGCTGGTGCTGCGTGCGCGATACTGGGATTGAACCAGTGACCTCTTCCGTGTCAGGGAAGCGCTCTCCCGCTGAGCTAATCGCGCGGGGATCCTCGCGGATCGAGTCCTTGCGGACCAGTGGACGATACTGGGATTGAACCAGTGACCTCTTCCGTGTCAGGGAAGCGCTCTCCCGCTGAGCTAATCGTCCTTGGAGGTGGAGACGGGATTTGAACCCGTGTAGACGGCTTTGCAGGCCGTTGCCTCGCCTCTCGGCCACTCCACCAGGAGTGCGGGGGTTCGGGAAGATCCCCCTCATCCTGCGAGCGGACGACCAGGTTCGAACTGGCGACCTCAACCTTGGCAAGGTTGCGCTCTACCAACTGAGCTACGTCCGCTTGTCGTTTCCGTTGCGCTTGCGCGTCCCGGCGACGAGTTGAACTCTAGCGGATTCCCGGGCCAGCACAAAAACGCGTTTGTGCAGCGTGCTGCGGTCTGTCCCCCCGAGGACATGGTCAGGGCACCTGCCGCACACCCGCCCTAGACTCGTCTGCGTGCTCGACCTCCCTCCTCTCGCCCGCTTCGGTGGCCTCGTCGCGACCGGTCTCCTCGATGTCACCAGTGATCCCGCGGCCCTGGACTCGACCGGCTTCTGGGCCGTCTCCGCCGACTTCGAGGGGCGTCTGACCTGCGCCCGCTTCCAGGACGTACGAGAGGAGCCGGTGCCCGCGCCGGTGCCCGGGCGGTGGCACGGCCCGGCGGCAGGTGACTGGAAGTCGTCCCTCGACCACGCCGAGTACACCACCGGTGTACGACGCATACGCGAGCACATCGCGGCCGGCGAGGTCTACCAGGCGAACCTCTGCCGTGTGCTCCACGCAACCGTCCCCGCCGACGCGGACGTGGACGCGCTGACCGCTCTGCTGGCCCGCGGCAACCCGGCACCGTACGCGGGAACGATTCGGCTGCCCGCGCACGGCGTGGAGATCGCCACCGCCTCCCCGGAACTCTTCCTGCGCCGCAGGGGCCGTTCCGTCGAGTCGGGCCCGATCAAGGGCACCGGACGCACCGAGGCGGACCTCCTGGACAAGGACTACGCCGAGAACGTGATGATCGTGGACCTCGTCCGCAACGACATCGGCCGGGTGTGCGCCACCGGCACCGTGACCGTGCCCGACCTGTGCGTCGTCGAGAAGCACCCGGGGCTCGTGCACCTCGTCTCCACCGTCCACGGCGAGCTGCGCGAGGACGTCGGCTGGCCCGGACTCCTCGCCGCCGCCTTCCCGCCCGGTTCCGTCACCGGTGCACCGAAGTCCAGCGCCCTGCGGATCATCGACGCCCTGGAGACCGTGCCGCGCGGCCCGTACTGCGGGGGCATCGGCTGGGTCGACGCCGACCGCGGCACCGGAGAGCTGGCCGTCGGTATCCGGACCTTCTGGATCGACCGCGCCGAGGGCGTCCTGCGCTTCGGTACGGGAGCCGGCATCACGTGGGGGTCCGACCCGGAGGGGGAGTGGCGGGAGACCGAGCTGAAGGCGTCCCGGCTGCTCGCGGTAGCGTCGGGAAAGTACGAGGCGGGTGACGGGACTCCCCCGTCCTGAACCGATCCCGGGGACCGTGCCCGGACCGCGGCCGCAACGCCACGCCGGACGACGCTCCGGCACATCATGCGAGGTAGGGACCAGTGAAGCTTTGGCTCGACGGCGGGCTGCAGGACATCGAGGCCGCCCGCGTCTCCGTCTTCGATCACGGACTGACCGTGGGTGACGGCATCTTCGAGACCGTGAAGGCGGTCGACGGCCGGCCCTTCGCGCTGACCCGCCACCTCGACCGGCTGGCCCGCTCGGCGCGTGGCCTCGGTCTGCCCGAACCCGACGCCGACGAGGTGCGCCGTGCCTGCGCCGCCGTCCTCGACGCCAACCCGATGCCGCTCGGCCGGCTCCGCATCACCTACACCGGCGGCCACGGCCCGCTCGGCTCCGACCGCGGTGAGCACGGTCCGACCCTCGTCGTCGCACTCGGTGCCTCCGACCGGCGCCCCGACTCCACCGCCGTCGTCACCGTCCCCTGGACCCGCAACGAGCGCGGCGCCCTGACCGGCCTCAAGACCACCTCGTACGCCGAGAACGTCGTCGCCCTGGCCCGCGCGCGCGAACACGGCGCGTCCGAGGCGCTGTTCGCCAACACGGTGGGCCAACTCTGCGAGGGCACCGGGTCCAACGTCTTCGTCGTCCTCGACGGCGAGATCCACACCCCGCCGGTCGCCTCCGGCTGCCTCGCCGGCATCACCCGCGCCCTCGCGGTCGAATGGACCGGTGCCCGGGAGACCGACCTGCCGCTGGACGTCCTCGAGCGCGCCGACGAGATCTTCCTGACCTCCACGCTGCGCGATGTGCAGGCCGTGCACCGGGTCGACGCCCGTGAACTGCCGGGCGCGCCGGGCCCGGTGACCGCCAAGGCGATGCGCGTCTTCGACGAGCGCGCGGGGGACGACCTCGATCCCTGACCGGTCCCGGTCCCGGGGTCACCGGCCACCTGCCTCCGGCCACCTGCCTTCGATCGTCGGGTAATTCGGCTGCCCTCGCACGCGTCAGCGGGTACAACAGCCCTGATGACCACGACCCTGCGGCCGACCGAGCCGCTTCAGCACGCCGCCGACGGGACGCGTTCACGCCGCTTCCACGTGTGTGTGAACAGCCGTCCCGTGGGCGCGGTACACCTCGCGACGGACCCCGGCTTCGGACCCACCGTCGCCAAGATCCATGAGCTCCGTATCGAGGAGCCGGACCGTGGGCGCGGCAGGGGCACCGTGGCCGCGCTGGCCGCCGAGGAGGTGGCGCGCGGCTGGGGCTGCCGGCAGATCGAGGTGACCGTCCCCGGCGACGCCGCCGGGGCGCTGGAGCTCACCAGGGCGCTCGGTTACGTCCTGCGCAACCGCAGGATGGAGAAGGCGCTCGACGGCCCCGCGCCCGTGCTGCCCGCCGGCAGCACCGACCGGCCCATGACCTGGGACGAGTACGAGATCTGGGAAAGGACGGGCAGGCAGGCGTACGCCGAGAACTGGATACGGCGTGGTCTGCCGGAGGCCGAGGCGCTCGCCAAGGCGAGCCGTGACTTCGGCGGCGCGCTGCCGCAGGGCCCGGCCACCGCGAACACGCGGCTGAGCGTCCTGGAGCACGAGGGCGTCCCCGTGGGCGAACTCTGGCTGGGACTCCGGGACGGGCGCGCCTTCGTCTACGACGTCGGCGTCCGCGCCGACCGGCGCGGACACGGTCACGGCCGGACGCTCATGCGGCTCGCCGAGGCACAGGCGGCGGCCGCCGGATCGAACCGCATCGGTCTCAACGTCTTCGCGGGGAACACCCCGGCCGAGCGGCTCTACGAGTCACTCGGCTACGAGACGACGGAGTACTTCCTGTGCAAGGAGCTTCTGTAGCGACGGCCCCGCCCCCGGACCCACCCCCACAACGACCGCTTGCGGCAAGCCGGTTGCAAGGCTCGGCGAGGGTTCCTTGCCGCGCGCCGGTCGTGCGGCTCGGCAAGGAGTCCTTGCGGCAGGCAGGTTGTGGGGCGCGCGGCGCTGGTGTCAGGCCTGCTCGGCGAGCAGCCGGTCGGTGATCTCCTCGATGCGCTCGCGCAGTCCCTCCTGGCTCTTTCCGCCGTCCAGACGCTCACCGCCGATGACGTACGTCGGGGTGCCGGTGACGCCGATCGCCTTGCCCTCGGCCTGGTCCGCGTCCACGATCAGGATGTGCCGGCCGTCGATCAGGGCCGTGTCGAACTCCTCCGCGTCCAGGCCGAGTTCCCGCGCGACCTCGACCAGGAAGGCCTCGCCCTCGCGGTCCAGCTCCTCCACGCGACCGAGCACGGCCTCGATGTACGGCCAGGCACTGCCCTGCTCGACGGCCTCCTCGGCGGCCTGTGCCGCGGCGAAGGCGTGCTTGTGCTTCTCCAGGGGGAAGTGCCGCAGCCGCAGCTCCAGCCGGTCGCCGTAGCGGGCACGCAGCGCGCGCAGGTCGGCGAGAGCGCCACGGCAGTCCGGGCACTGAAGTTCGCACCACACGTCGAGGACGACGGGGGCCGGGCGCGCGGCCGAGGAGTCGGAGGAGGCGGAGGAGTCGTTCATGGGATCCAGTCTCCCAGCCCTGGAGGGGGGCGGCCCAACCGGGACCTGGGGAGGACGGCGACCCCGAGATGTCCCTGAGGTCTGCCCGGACCATGGCATACCGGGCATGTTGCGGTGCAGGATGGAAGGGACGAACGAGGCCCTGTCCCACCGAGCCCTGCCTGGAGGACCGGAATGATCGCAGAGACCGTCTGTTCCGCCGTCTCCGTCGCCGGCCTGGGCATCGCCGCGGTGACGGCCTACCGGAAGCGTTTCCTGAAGGCCGCTCGCATAGCGGCCTACTCCCTGGTGCCGATCGGCCTGGTCATGACCGGAGTGGTCGGCTGGCTGGCCGACACCGCGTTCAGTCCGACCGCGTGGGCAGGCTTCGTGGTGCTCGGCGGCGCCTGGCTGCTGTTCATGATCACCCGTGCCGTGGAGCGTCGCGGTGGCGGGACGCGCAAGCAGCGCAAGGCCGCGAAGGCCGCCGCGCAGCGTGAGCCGGTGGCTCCCGCGGCTTCGGCCCCGTCGCTGGGCCAGGGCACGGGCGCCGCCGTCCGGCCCGCCGCCACCCCTCGGGCCAACGGCTCCGGGGACGACTTCAGCGACATCGAGGCGATCCTGAAGAAGCACGGCATATGACCGGCTGACGCGACACAAGATCGCACGCGCGTCGCACGGAACGCGCGGAACCGTTCACGTTCGAGCGCCCCCGTCACATGATCCAGCGAACTCCCGTATATTCCGAGCGTGTTGATCGCCAAGCGGGTGCCGCCTGCGTCATCATCGCCCGCGAGATGCTGGACACAACACCGAGCGACACCGCTGCTCCGCCCGAGGAGCGGCGTGGTTGTCTCTTCGCGCTCTCCCAGCCGCCGCTGATGATCTTCCTTGCGGTGATCGGCTGTCTGCTGCTCATGGCTTCGCTGCACGACCTGCTGCTGCTCTGAGCTGTACACGGAGCCCCTGGCGTCACCCGCCGAGGGCTCCGTCGGTCCGGCCTCTCAGGAGCGTCGGCCGACCCTCTCGTCACTCGTCACGCGACCGGCACGGGTACCCGCAGAAAGCCCTGTGCTCTGTCGGCGCCCGCTGCCCCAGGTGTTGTCACGCTCGCCGCTGTCGCCGCTGTCGCCGCTGTCGCCGCTGTCGCCGCTGTCGCCGCGGTTCCGGTGACGCAGGCCCGTCAGCCCGCGGCTTCCTTGCGACGCGCCCGGTAGGCGGCCACGTGGAGCCGGTTCCCGCAGGTGCGGCTGTCGCAGTAGCGGCGGGAGCGGTTGCGGGAGAGATCGACGAAGGCCCGACGGCAGTCCGGGGCCTCACAGCGGCGCAGCCGCTCCTGCTCTCCGGCGACCACGAAGAAGGCCAGCGCCATCCCGCAGTCGGCCGCGAGGTGGTCGGAGACCGACGCGCCCGGCGCGAAGTAGTGGACGTGCCAGTCGTAGCCGTCGTGGTCCGTCAGCCGCGGTGTGGTGCCGGCGGCGGCGACCAGCTCGTTGATGAGCGAGGCGGCGACCCGCGGATCGTCGGCGGCGAAGATCCCGGCGAACCGGCCGCGGATGTCGTGCACGGCCGCGAGATCGCGCTCCGACAGCACACCGACATCGCTGATCTCGTGCTTTCGTACGAAATCGGCGAGGGACGGAACATCGGCGAGCCCGTCCGCCGTCTCGTCCTCCGGCGCGGTGTTCACCAGATCCACCACGGCGTCGAGCGCACACCGGGTGTCGTGGGTGATCAGCACGTTTCGCTCCCTGGCCTGGGGGTCGGGCGAGGGCGCCCGCCCGATGCTGGCCGATCGTAGTGGCTTCCCGGCGCGGCGGAGACGGGCGAGGGTCCGCGAGAGCGGGGAGCCCGCGCCCGGAAGGCCCTGAGGGGATGCCCGGCCGAGCTCCTGGGGCGGCCCGGACGGGCAGTGCCTGAGGAGGGGCGAGGGGCTGTGCCCGAGAGGGGCGCCTGCGGGGGCGACGGTCGATGCCCGAGGGGAAGCGACTCCGGGGGTGACGGTCGGTGCCCGAGGGGAGCGACTCCGGGGAGGGACCGTCGGTGCCCGAGGCGACGAATCCGAGGAGCGACGGGCGGTGATCGCGGGGGAGCGGGGAGAGCGGGGGCCCGACCCGGGCCGCGCCGAGGACAGGTCGCCGGGGGGAGGTGCCCGGATGTGAGGCGGGTCGCCGGGGGAGGTGCCCGGCCGTGGGATCAGGTTGTCGGGCGGAGGTGCCCGGCCGTGGGATCAGATTGTCGGGCGGAGGTGCCCGGCCGTGGGATCAGATTGTCGGGCGGAGGTGCCCGGCTGTGGGGGGCGGGTCGGCGCACGGAGGTGCCCGCGGTTGTGGGGGCGGGTCGCCGCACGGAGGTGCCCGGCTGTGGGGGGCGGGTCGGCGCGCCAAGGTCTCCGGCCTTGAGGTCGGGTAGGCGCACGAAGGGCCCCGGCCTTGTTGGGGGCGGGTCGGTGGGCGCACATCGGCGCCGCCGTCGCGGACTTTCCGCGACGCCGGCGCCGATGTCTTCCTTATGCGGTTGTCTAGGCCCGAGCCGTCTCCCCGAGTGGACGGCGCCGGGCGGCTCTGGTGACGCGTCAGCTCTCGGCCAGGATGTGTGAGAGCTCCGTGTCGAGATCGAAGTGCCGGTGTTCCGTGCCGGGCGGCACGGCTGCGTCCGTTCGCTTCAGGAATGACTCCAGGGCCCTCGCAGGGGCTTCGAGCAGGGCTTCACCCTCCGGAGAGCTCAGGGCGATGCATACGACGCCCTGGCCGTGGCTTCGGGACGGCCAGACTCGGACGTCGCCGGTACCGGTGGGCCGGTGCAGGCCCTCGGCGAGGAGGTCGCGGGCGAACACCCACTCGACGGTTTCCTCGGCTCCGGTGTGGAAGGTGGCGTGCACGGCGTAGGGATCGGCCGTGTCATACCGCAGTCCTGCGGGTACAGGCAGTGAGGACTCGCTCGACACAACGAGGCGCAGGTGCAGCTCGCAGCTGACCGTGGTGTTCATAAGCGCCAGGGCCTTTCGCTCAGTGTGCGCTCGGGGATTCGCACGTCGGCGAAATCGACATGCCACCTACGGTGCCGTTGTAAACCCCTCTGAGTGTTTTGCGTGTCTTTATGTAACTCATCCGGCCGAGGGCGCGTTCGCCGGATAGGGCCATTCCGGTGACCGGTTTCTCTCGGGTAGGGTTTGGTCGTATGAATACGGGGAGTGACGAGCCGGGCGAGGTCGCCATGGCGGACGACGAGGCGAAGAATGAGCGAGCGCTCGGTTCGCGGGCGCCGCAATTCATCAAGGCGCGCCGCGCGCTGCACGTGAGCTGGCAGGTGGGTGTTTTCATCGTCGGGCTCGCGGTGGTCGCGGCGGGCGTGGTCATGCTCCCGCTGCCGGGTCCCGGCTGGCTGGTGATCTTCGGCGGCATGGCGATCTGGGCGACCGAGTTCGTCTGGGCCCAGCTGGTGCTCCGCTGGACGAAGCGCAAGGTCACGGAGGCCACGCAGCGGGCACTCGACCCCAAGGTCCGGCGCCGCAACATCATCCTCACCGCCATCGGCCTCGTGATCGTGGCCGTCCTGGTCGGCGTGTACCTCTGGAAGTTCGGCTTCGAGATGCCCTGGAACATCAAGGAATGACGAGGCCGCCCAGGGGCTCCTGCGAGCCGTCTCCGCTGGTCGAAGCCACCCCCTGACATGGGGTAATGTTCTCCCTGCGCCCGGGCGATTAGCTCAGCGGGAGAGCGCTTCGTTCACACCGAAGAGGTCACTGGTTCGAACCCAGTATCGCCCACACATACGACAGACGGCTCCGGCCCACGACACCGTGGACCGGGGCCGTTCTCGTTGTCGCGCGGCCCGGCGGACTGTCCCGACCGGGGCGGACCGGCCGGCGGCCCGGTGCCGTGAGCTCGGGCGTGACGCTCGCCGCTCGGTGCCGCAGGAAACCCGCCCCGTTCGTGACGGTCACCGGCATGGTCAAGATCAGTACGTTGTCGTCCCGGTCTCCGGGATGGGAGCTCCGGCCCGGTTTCGATCCGGGGTAAGACCAGCCGCTGTCGCTGTCGCTGTCGCGTCGCGGTGCTCTTCCTGCTGGCATTGGCATTGGCATTGGCGTCGCTGTTGCGAGTGTGGGGTGGGTGGCGGGGCAGCGCGGTCAGTACGCGGCGCGGTGACCGGCGCTGTCGATTCGAGGTCGGGTGCGGAGATCGTCGTACGGCAGGCAGGCAGGCAGGCGGGCAGCAGGCAGGCGGTTGGGTGTCGGCGTGGGGGCACCTCCGTACGGCGTGCGGGCGTTGCGGTGCGGCGCGCGCGTTCTGCCGTACGGCGGCGGATTCGCGGTCCGTCTGAATGGGTCGGTCGGCCGCCTGACCTGCGCTGATCCAGGAGGTCGGTGGTCCACCCCGGCCGCTCGGGCGTGGGCTCACGACGCGCCGATCGACGCACCGTTGATGGCCCTTCAGATCGGCTCGCCGTCGCTGAACTGCACCTTGCTGCATGCCCTGGGCACTTGAGTCGCCCGAGTGAATTCGGCAGGAATCGCCGATCCAGCCGAGTCCGGTCGAGCCCAACAGGGCCGAGCCCAACAGGGCCGAGCGCACAGGGCCGAGCGACGCACAGGGCCGAACCAACAGGGTCGAGCCAAGCCGACGCACACAGGACGGGCTCGCCCGCCCACCCCCCCCGCAGCGCCGGGCCGACCTGATCGAGCCCCCAGGACCGAGCCGGCCGAGCCGAGCCAAGCCCCGCAGGGCCAGGCCGAGCCGAGCCAAGCCCCGCAGGGCCAGGCCGAGCCGAGCCAAGCCCCGCAGGGCCAGGCCGAGCCGAGCCAAGCCCCGCAACACCAAGCCAAGTCCCGCAGGACCACGCCGAACCCATCCAGGCCGCCCGACGTCAAGCCCGCAGCGTCGAGCCGAGCCCCCGCAGGGTCAGGCCGTTCGGGCCATGTCCCTCACCCGACGCCCCATCACGCCCCACCCCCTCCGGCCCTCGACCCTCCCGACATCGCCCCCCACCCCTCACGCTCTGTTCCCTCGCCCGCTCTCTCCCGCCCTCAAGGCCCCCGGCGGTAGTACGTTTTCGGCCGCGTTCTCACCTCGCCCGTCCGTCACGGGAATGTTCGGCAGGTCGACCGCGTACTCCCGACCTGCGTACTCCTGTCCGGGTGCGCGGGTCCTGCCGCGGGGGCCGGAGCGACGGGATCGAAGCGCCGCACATCAATTCCTGTCCGAATCATTGACGCGCCCGGAAGCCCTCCGTACCTTGTGCCAGCAAGCGCTTACTTGAAACGATTCATGCAGGCGGCGGCGACGTTGCGGGGAGGCCCGACAGTGGGAAACAACGGGAGTGTCGAGAGGCGGACGGTTCTCAAGGTGGCCGGGGCTTCGCTGGCCACGCTGGGGCTGGCCGCGACGACGGGCTGCGGTGGGGACAGCGATGGTGCCGGGGACGGGACGGTGACGATCCGTTACGCCTGGTGGGGTGCGGACGAGCGGGCGAAGCGGATCAACCAGTCCATCGCGCTCTTCGAGAAGAAGTATCCGAAGATCAAGGTGAAGACGGACTTCCAGGATTATGTGGCCTTTTGGGAGAAGTTCCAGACCCAGGCCGCGGGCGGAAATCCGCCGGACGTATTCCAGAACGCCGTCGGATTTCTGCGGAAGTACGACAAGCGAGGGATCCTGCTCGACCTCAAGTCCCAGATAGACGCCGGAAATCTCAGCCTGGAAAACTTCCGTGCCGGAGTCGAGAAGGTCGGCCAGGTCGACGGAAAGCAGCTCGGCATTCCCGTCGGATCCAACACCATGTCACTTGTCATCGACGAGAAGGTGTTCGAGAAGGCCGGTGTCAAGCCGAAGCAGGGCTGGACCTGGGACGAGTACTTCGCCGCGCTCAAGAAGATTCACGACAGCCGGAAGACGGCGGGCGACACCGGCTACTTCAGCATCATGTACCTGTACGACCTCTACCTCCGGCAGAACGGCAAGGCGTTCTTCACCGAGGACGGACTCGGTTTCGACGAGGCCGATCTGACGGAGTGGTGGACCGACGGATACAACCGCGTCAAGGCCGGCATCATCACCGATCCCAAGCGGGTGGAGCAGGACAAGCCCAAGTCCTCGCTCTCGGCGGGCCACGCGGCCTCCGAGTTCACCTGGGACAACTTCACGGTCCGTTACACGGCGGAAGGCGACAGCAGTTACGGTCTGGCGCCGATCCCGACGACCGACGGCAAGCAGACCGGCCAGTACCTCGCCTCCCTGATGCTCAGCGCTTCGGCGCGCACCAAGCACCCCAAGGAAGTCGCGCAGTTCATCGACTTCATGGTCCACGACCCCGAGGTCGGCAAGATCATGGGTTACGACCGGGGCATCCTCGCCACCACCGAACAGTTCGACGCGTTCCAGCCGGCCGACGCCCCCAGCAAGGCCATCGCGCAGTACGAGCAGGATGTCGCCGCGGCCGGTGTGCTCGGCACCATCACCCCGCACCCGGCCGGTGCCGACACCGTCGAATCCGCTTTCCTGCGCATCGGCGGTGACATGTCGCAGGGCACGACCAAGGTCTCCGACGCGGTGAAGCAGTTCTTCTCCGAGGCGAAGACCGCCCTCGCCGCCTGATGGGAACCGCCGTGACGCTCGTCAAGGACTCTCCGGCCGACGCACCGGAGACAAGCCCCGCAGCACCCGTCGCCGAGAGGCGGCGGGGGCGCCGGGAGAATCTCGCCGGCTACCTCTTCATGTCGCCGTGGATCGCGGGCTTCCTGCTGCTGACCGCGGGCCCGATGGCCGCCTCCCTCTACTTCGCCTTCACCGACTACAACCTCTTCAGTTCGCCGAAGTGGATCGGCTTCGACAACTTCACCACGATGTTCGACGACCCCCGGTGGCAGAAGTCGGTCGAGGTGACGGCCAAGTACGTCGTCATCGGCACACCGCTCAAGCTGTTGCTGGCGCTCGGCGTGGCTCTGCTCCTCGCGCAGAGCCGCCGCGGCCAGGCCTTCTACCGGGCCGCGTTCTACGCCCCGTCGCTGATCGGCGCGAGCGTCTCGGTCGGCTTCGTGTGGCGCGCGCTGTTCTCCGACGACGCCGTCGTGGACCGTGCCCAGTCGTTCTTCGGCCTGCACACCGGAGGCTGGGTCGGTGACCCGAACTGGGTGCTCTACAGCCTGGTCGCGCTCACTGTCTGGCAGTTCGGCGCCCCCATGGTCATCTTCCTGGCCGGGCTCAAGCAGGTCCCGAAGGAGCTGTACGAGGCGGCCGAGGTGGACGGCGCTGGACCGCTGCGAAGGTTCTGGAGCATCACGCTGCCGATGATTTCACCGGTGCTGTTCTTCAACGTGCTCCTGGAGACCATCCACTCGTTCCAGATCTTCGGGTCGGCGTACGTGGTCTCCAACACCACCTGCGGTCCGGCCGACGCCACGCTCGTCTACACCTGCTACCTCTACCAAAAGGGCTTTAAGGAGTCCCAGATGGGCTTCGCCTCCGCCATGGCCTGGATGCTGCTGCTCGCCGTCGCGCTGGTGACGGCCGTCCTCTTCTGGTCGCAGAAGCGCTGGGTGCACTACGAGGAGGACGCCCGATGAGCAGCATCACCGGCAAGGCGTTCGGCTCCGGCACCGCGACCACCTCAAGGCGCTCACGCGAGCCGGGACGCAAGCGCACCGGCTCGATCGCCTGGCACATCGGGGCCCTGCTGGTCCTCGCGGTCGTCCTCTACCCCGTGCTCTGGGTCCTCGGTGCCTCGTTCAAGCCGAGCCGCGAGATCATCGGCAGCCTGGACCTGTTCCCGACGAGTCCGATCCTCGCGAACTTCAAGGGGCTGGCCGACGGCATCGCCGACATCTCGATCGCCACCTTCTTCCAGAACTCCCTCTTCTACGCGCTCGGTTCCGTCGTCGGCATCCTGATCTCCTGCTCGCTGACGGCGTACGCCTTCGCCAAGATCCGGTTCGCCGGCCGGAACCTGCTCTTCTCGCTGATGATCGGCACGCTTCTGCTGCCGTATCACGTGCTGCTCATCCCGCAGTACGTGATGTTCCAGAAGGTGGAGCTGGTCAACACCTATGTGCCGCTGCTGATCGGCAAATACCTGGCCACCGAGGCGTTCTTCGTCTTCCTCATGGTGCAGTTCATGCGGAACCTGCCGCGCGAGCTGGACGAGGCGGCGCGGCTCGACGGCTGCGGCCATCCGCGGATCTACTGGTCGATCGTGCTGCCGCTGTGCCGCCCGGCCCTCATCACCAGCGCGATCTTCACCTTCATCAACGCCTGGAACGACTTCATGGGCCCGCTGATCTACCTCAACGAGCCCGGCAAGTACACGGTCTCGCTCGGCATGATGATGTTCCGCGACCAGGAGGGGGTCGCCAACTACGGCGGCATGATCGCGATGTCGCTGGTGGCGCTGCTGCCGGTGCTCCTCTTCTTCCTCGCCTTCCAGCGGTATCTGATCGACGGTATGGCGACGTCGGGATTGAAGGGCTGAGATGGCCGTCACCCAGCCGAGATCGCGGGCCGGAGCCGGGGCGACCGCGCGGGGCCGTGCGACGCGGCGGAACGGTGCGATGCGGCGGAACGGTGCGACGCGGCGCGGCAGGGCGGCCGAGGCCCGCAGGGCACCTCGGGAATCCGTCCTCGCCGAGAGGTTCGCCGTCTTCGCGGAGTGTCTGCTCACCGGCGTGTGGATCGCGGTGGCCTCGCTGCCCCTCGTCACCGTTCCCGCCGCGTTCGCGGCCGGCGCGCGGCATCTGCGCCGGCGTACGGCTCATGAGGGCGGCGGTGCACGGGAGTTCGTGACCGACTTCCGGGCGGCCGTCCGCGGCGGCTGGCTCGTCGGCGTCGCCGGATGGGCCGGGGCGGCGGCGGTCTGGGTGGACGTCCAGGCCGTGCGCGCCGGAATCCCCGGTGGTCCGCTCGTCGGGGCCGTCGGGCTCCTCGCGCTGATCGGGGGAGCCGTCGCAGGACTGCGCGCGGCCGCGGTGTGGGAGCCGGGGGCGCTGTGGCGCGACCTGCTCGCGGACGCCGGGCGCCGTACCGTCCTCGATCCCGCCGGGTCCTTCCTGCTCGTCGGCGGGCTGGTCGTGGTGGCCTGCTCCGCCCTGCTCGTCGCGCCGTTGGCGGTCCCCGTCCTGGGGGCCGTCGCGGCGGCGGCCGTCGCCGTCGAGGAGCGCCGACGGCGCCGATGAGTCCGCACTACCCCGGGCCGGCGTCCTGAGCGCCCGGCCTCCCTCCACCATGCCCTCGCCCCTCGCTTCGGCTCTGTCATGCCCCTGACCATCCCGTACGGAAAGGAAAGGTCATGTCCCCCATCCCCCGCAGGTCCCTTCTCAAGGCGGCCGCCGTCGCCGGAGCCGCCGCCCAGTTCAGCTGGGCCCTGGGAACCACGAACGCGCAGGCCGCCCCCGGAGCCGAGTCCGCCGACGCGGATCCGGTGACCCTGGACTGGCTGGAGGACGGCGGCCTCGGCGCCGCCCCCGGCTCCACCGTCGGCGTTCCCTGGCCGAAGGGCACGTACCAGCAGGACCAGACGTTCGCGCTCACGGATGCCGACGGCAAGGCCGTCCCCGTGCAGTCCTGGCCGATCGCCTACTGGCCGGACGGCTCCCTCAAATGGACCGCGCACGCGGTGAGTTCGGACACCGGGAAACTCACGCTGACAGCGGGAGAACCCGCCGCGCCGGAGCGGAAGGTCACCGTCGACAGGAGCGGCGGCACCATCGGCGTATCGACCGGCGTCATCACCGCGAAGATCGGCACGAGCGGCTCCACGCTGGTCAAGTCCGTGACACGCGGCACGACCGAGATCGCCAGGAACGGCCGCCTCGTCCTCATCCGCCGGCCGGAGATCGAGGACGAGGACCAGGGCGCCGAGAAGTCCGAGCGCTTCGATAGCGCGATCTCCGCGGTCGAGGTCGAACAGGAGGGCCCGGTGCGGGCCGTCGTCCGCGTCGACGGCAAACACCGCAAGGGCGACCGGAGCTGGCTGCCGTTCTCGGTCCGCCTCTACTTCTACGCGGGCGCCGACTCCTTCCGCATGGTGCACACGATCACCTTCGACGGAAAGCAGGAGCCCGGGAAGAGCAGCGGCGACTTCGTCCGCGGGCTCGGCGTCCGCTTCACCGTGCCGATGCGGGACGCCGCCTACGACCGGCACATCCGGATCGGCGGCGACGGCACCGGTCTGCTGCGCGAGGCCGTCAAGGGCGTCACCGGTCTGCGCCGCGACCCCGGAGCGGCCGTCCAGGCCGCCCAGTTCGCGGGGGAGAAGCTGCCCGACCCGTCCACCTGGGACCAGCGGGTCACCACCCGGCTCCAGTACATCCCCGAGTGGGGCGACTACACCCTCTCCCAGCTCTCCGCCGACGGCTTCACCCTGCGCAAGCGCACGAAGAAGGGGCACGGCTGGATCGGCGCCGGCGGCGGCCGACGCGCCTCCGGCTTCGGCTACGTCGGCGGGCCGAGCGGCGGATTCTCCTTCGGACTGCGGGACTTCTGGGAGAAGTTCCCCGCCCAGCTCGACATCCGGGACGCCCACACCGACGAGGCCGAGGTCACCCTCTGGCTCTGGTCGCCCGAGGCACAGCCCATGGACCTGCGCTTCTACCACGACGGCATGGGTCAGGACACCTACGCCGAACAGCTCGAAGGCCTCAACATCACCTACGAGGACTACGAGCCGGGCTTCGGAACCCCCTACGGCATCGCCCGCACCTCCGAACTGCTCTTCTGGGCCAACGAGTCGACACCCACGCCCGAGAAGTTCGCCGAACAGGTCGACGCCGTACGCGTGTTGCCCCAGCTCGCCGCCCCGCCCAAGCAGCTCATCGGGGCGCAGGTCTTCGGCCCCGGCCTCTACTCCGAGCCCGACCGGTCCACGCCCGCCAAGGCGAAGATCGAGGACCACCTCGACTTCCTCTTCACCTACTACAAGGACCAGGTGGAGATGCGCCGTTGGTACGGCTTCTGGGACTACGGCGACATCATGCACTCGTACGACCCGGTCCGGCACCAGTGGCGCTACGACGTCGGCGGCTACGCCTGGGACAACTCCGAACTGTCGCCGGACCTCTGGCTGTGGTTCGCCTACCTCCGCAGCGGCCGCGCGGACATCTTCCGCTTCGCCGAGGCGATGACCCGGCACACCGGCGAGGTCGACGTCTACCACCTCGGTCAGTGGGCGGGACTCGGCACCCGGCACGGTGTGCAGCACTACGCCGACAGCGCCAAACAGCAGCGCATCGCCAACACCACCTACCGGCGCTACTACTACTTCCTCACCGCCGACGAGCGGGTCGGCGACCTCATGCACGCCAACGTCGACTCCGACGAGACCTTCCTCGTCCTCGACCCGATCCGCAAGATCCGCACCGAGCCCTACACGCCCGACCGGCACGCGCTGTCGATCGGCTTCGGCACGGACTGGAGCGGGCTCGTCTCGGCGTGGCTGACCGAGTGGGAGCGCAAGGGCCCCAAGTGGGAGAAGGCCAAGGCGCGTGTGCTGTCGACGATGGAGACCATCGCCGCGCAGCCCAACGGATTCGTCCAGGGCACCGGCCTGTACGACCTGGACACCGGCCGGTTCGCCGTCGCCGCGGAACCCGTGGTCGGCGTCTCGCACCTCTCCGCGGTCTTCGGCCTGAACGAACTGTGCGCCGAGCTCATCGATCTCGTCGACATGCCCGCCTTCAAGGAGGCCTACCTCGACTACTGCCGCTACTTCAACGCCACCAAGGCCGAGCAGGCCGGCCGGTACGGCACCAACTTCGGCACCCTGCTGCTCTTCCAGGGCCACTCGCGCCTCGACGCGTACGCCGCCGTGCAGACCGGCGACGCGAAGCTCGCCACGCGCGCGTGGACGAAGTTCTACAGCTCCGACGGCTACACCGAGTCCTCGCCCTGGAAGACGGAGAAGCTGAGCGGCCCCGTCACGCTGGTGCCGGGCAGCGAGGCCAACTGGGTCTACACGAACGACACAGCGCTCTACGGCCTCGCCGCCATCGAGAACCTGGCACTCCTCGGCGACAGGATGCCCTCGTGACCGCACCCTCGTGACCGGTCCCTAGTGCATCCTCCCCAGCACCTCCCGCACTCGCCGTGCGTCGCGGATCCGCTGCTCGTACGTGGCACCCAGCGCGAGCAGTACCAGACCGGCCAGTGCGGGAGGCATCCAACGGGGGAGCGCGTCCACCACCTGGACGATGTACGGCGCGAGTTCGTGCAGGGCGTCCAGCGCGAGGACGGTGCCGCCCAGTACCAGCGGAGCCTGCAGGCGGTGCCGGGCGCCCAGCAGGGTGACGGCGAGCGCCGCCGCGCCGAGCAACAGCGGGCGCGGCCACTGCGCGTCGCCCCATGCCGCGAAGAGGCTCGGCACGAGCGTGACGGACAAGCCCGGCGCGTACGCCGTCCACGACGACACCGCCGTGTCCCGACGGCCCCTGAACGCGCCCACGAGCAGCGCCGGAACGGTCACCGGCAGTGTGTACGCCTCCGGGGAGCCGATGCCCCACGCTGCCAGCCGCACCCAGGCGGCCAGCACGAACAGCGCGGCTGCCGCGTATCCCACGGGGCGCCGGTCCTCTCGTACCGCCGTGCCCGAGGCGATCACCCCGCACAGGGCCAGGACCGTGGCGAGCAGGGCCGGATCGGTGACCGTGAGCGCGATGGCGAGCAGCCCCGCGACGGCACCGGTGATCTCGACCGACACCGTCGTCGGTCCGTCGCCGACGCGCGCGGCCGACAGCGCCGCGACCACCGGCACCAGCAGCACGAGCAGCGCGGTGTACTGGGGCTGCCAGCCCAGGGACGCGCCCGCCGCGCAGGCGAGGCCCGTGGCGTACCCCAGCGACGCGGGTGCCGCGACCGGGCCGAGGCCGGGCTGCCGGGCGGCGGCCGCGAACAGGACGGTCAGCGCGCCGAGCACGGTCAGCGTCGCGGCCTCGGAGGCCAGCGCGGCGAACGCGAGGCTGAGGGAGGTGAGCAGGGCGAGCACCGGCGCCGTCACCGAAGGGTGTGTCCGGCGGGCGTACCCGAGCAGGGCCACCGTCGTGAGCCCGTGCACGGACAGCCCGGCCACGTAAGGGAGTTCGAGCGTCGCCGGGAGGAGGAACACCGTCGCCCACGTGAGCGTCAGCGCGCAGACCAGGGCCTGCGGACGCCATTCGGCGGAGTGGACGGCCACCACCAGGACCGCGGCGACGAGCGCGAGGACGAGCGGTGCCGTGACCGCGTCCGAGGGCCAGGGCAGGGTGCTCGCCACCGCGTCCCGCGCGCTCGCCGGAGCTCCGGACCAGACCGAGCCCACCCGGGCGACCGGTCCCAGCAGAGTGATCACGACCACGGGCAGCGCCCACGCCACCGCGAGGGCGCCCACACAGCCGGAGGCCAGGGCGATCCCCCGGCGTAGAGGCGTGGGAAGCCCCGTCCGGGCGACGGCCAACAAGGCTATCCCGCACGCCAGATGACCGGGAACCGTCCACTCGCCGGGCAGGGACGTGCGCAGCACGCCGCCGAAAGCGACGACGGTGATCAGGCCTCCGGCCGTCGCGAGACCCGTCGTGACGCCCGTCGCGACGCCTGTCTTCGGGGCGCCCCACGCCATCGTCAGGGCGATCGACGCGGCAAGGAGGAGGAGCGCCGCCGCACGGGCGGCGGCGCTCGGGCCGGCGGCCGTCCAGGACAGCCAGCCGGCGGCGAAGGTGCCCCAGCCGCCCAGGCCGTACGCCCCGACGGCGGCGACGACGCGGACGGACCGCAAGGGCATGCGCAGCGCGAGCAGCGCGTCGAACGCCGCCGTGACCAGCAGCGCGGCCGTGATGGCGTGGGCGCCTGCGGCGGCGGCCACCGCCCACAGGAGCAGCGGGAGTTGCGCGGCGACCACGGCGGCGGGCAGCGGCAGGCGCAGCGGCAGACGTACACCGGCTCCGGACGCCTGCGGTCCGGTGCCCGTGCCTGTAACTGTGTCGGGGTCGGCTTCCCGCGGTCCGGTGCCGCTCGTGGCCGATGCCTGTCCGGCGCCCGCGGCGGACGGCTCCGTGGTGCCCGTGGGGGCCGTCGGGGCGGTCCTCGGGTCTGCCGTCCGGTGCGGCGCGCCCAGCGTGTGCCCGTACGCCGCCCATGCGGCGGCCAGCACCGCCGACGCGAGCGCCGCGTAACCGACGCCGTCCGTGTGGGGGAGCGCCACCGCGTACAGCGCGTACGCGTCCAGGACCGTCAGCGCGAGGCCGAGCCCCGCCAGCGCCTCCGCGGTCGAGCGCAGCCCGCGCCGCAGCAGGAGTACGGGCGAGCCGAGCGCGGCCAGCGTCACCACGCCGAGTACCAACGACCGCCCCGCGATCCCCAGGTGACCCCAGCCGACGAGCGTGAACGCGACGGCGGCGATGGTCAGCAGGATGCCGCCGAGGAGCAGGAGCGCGTTCTGCACACCGGGTGCCGTGGTCTCGGGCCGACGGGCCAGGGCTGCCGGGGATGCCGGGCGCGGGGCCCGTACCGGCGCCTGGAGCGCGTGGACCAGCCAGGCGCGGCGGGTCAGCAACACGGCGCGGCGCGCGTCGAGTTGCCGCAGCTCGGCGTCGAGGAGCCGCAACTCCTCGGCCGGGGACGGGATCTGGGTCATACTCCGGAGTGTGGTTCCGGTCACGTCCCCGGGCATGAGTGCGCGTACTCACGCCGTACTCAGATCGGCGGAGGGCAGGGTCGGTACATCCGGTCCGCCGGCGGGCACACTCGGTCCATGGACTGGAGCCACTACCGCTTCCGCACCGTCTGGGAGCTGCCCGCGCCTCCCGCGGACGTGTACGTCGTCCTGGAACAGGCCGAGAACTACCCGCGCTGGTGGCCCCAGGTGCGTGAGGTGACCCCCGTGGACGAGCGCAGCGGCGTCATCCGGATCCGCTCGGTCCTGCCGTACGACATCACCATCACCGCGCGTGCGGCGCGTCGGGACCCGGCGGCCGGTGTCCTGGAGATCGCGATGTCGGGCGACCTCGACGGCTGGGCGCGCTGGACCTTCGACGCGGCCGGCCCCGGCACCCGCGCCCGGTACGACCAGGAGGTGCACGTGACCACGCCGCTGCTGCGGCGGCTCGCCGTGCCGGGACGCCCCTTCTTCCGCGCCAACCACGCCCTGATGATGCGCGCGGGACGGCGCGGACTGAGGGCCTACCTCGAAGCGGTTTGAACCCCACCCGCCGGGACCTGTATTGTTCAGTCCGTTCCCGGGCGATTAGCTCAGTGGGAGAGCGCTTCGTTCACACCGAAGAGGTCACTGGTTCGAACCCAGTATCGCCCACCCGGAAAAGAACCGGTCCGTCATAGACGGACCGGTTTTTTTGCTGTGCTCGCGGGCATCACGCCTGGTCAGGCCGCCGCCGCCAGACCCGGGCGCAGAGGCCACGCCGGATCCACCGCCTCCGGTGTACCGCTGCGCGCGAACCAGGCCTGCAGCCCGCGCGCCTGTGCCGCGTGCCACACCGCCTGGAGGGTGTGCAGCTCGGCAGGCGAAAGCCGCTCCAGACGGCCCGCGAAGCGGCGCCCCACCGCACGGACCACCTCCAGCGAGGCCAGCGCGTCGGCCGCCGCGTCGTGCGCGCCCTCCAGCGCCACGTCGTAGTGCGCGCACAGATCGGTCAGGGTGCGGCGGCCCTTGCGGTAGCGGTCCAGATGTTTGTCGAGGACGCGGGGATCGAGCACGCGCAGCGATGTCGACTCGAACCAGTGGTCGAGGGACGAAGCGCGATGCCTGCGCAACTCCCGGTCCAGAAGCGTCAGATCGAACGGGGCGTTCATCACCACGAGCGGGCGGCCCGCCGTGGCCTGTTCGCCCAGTTCCCGGGCTATCTCCTCCATCACGGGCGACGGCCAGCGGCCGTTGCGCTGCAGATGTTCGTCCGTGAGCCCGTGCACCGCCGTCGCCCCCGCGGGCACCGGCACTCCAGGGTTCACCAGCCATCGGGTCACCCGCGGACGGGAACCCGCGGCGTCCTGGACGACGACGGCGGCCGACACGATCCTGTCGGTCTCGACGTCCACGCCCGTGGTCTCCGTGTCGAACGCGGCCAAAGGGCCCTCGTACCAGCACGTCATACGCACACAACTCCTCGTTCACCCACGGCAGCTGACGCACCGTCTTCTGCCTGTTTGGTGATACCCGGGCTGTTTGCGCCGTACGCCGGAAGGAGACAACGGAGGTACGGGTCTTTGCAGTTCAGCGGCCCGTCGCGGGGATACACCAAGCTTGGAAGGCTGTTGGGCTCATGGCACTCGCGCAGCCCGAACGGGGCGGGCTGCTGCCCCAGCGGACGGCACCCCATCGCGGATCGCTCGCCACCACCGCCTGCATGGAGACCTTGCAGGTGGGCTACTTGCACGCGGTCGCGGCGGCCGCGGGCTGTTCGCTGTCCCAGCCGTTTCCCGACAACGGCATCGACTGGCACGTCAGCCACAGCGCCCCCGGGCACACGGTCGACGACGAAGTCACCATCAAGGTGCAGCTCAAGTGCACGTACCAGATTCCGCCCAACCCTCCGGGGCCCGCCTTCTCCTTCACGCTCGACAACGAGCACCTGGCGAAGCTCGCGCGCACCCCGGTCTCGGTGCACAAGATCCTGGTCGTGATGCTCGTGCCCAGATCCCAGGACGAGTGGCTGCGCGCCAGCCACGACCGGCTCGACCTGAGGCACTGCTGCTACTGGATCAACCTCGCCGGGCACGCCATCACGGGCCGGCGCCGGACCACCGTCCGGATCCCGACGGCCCGGATCTTCGACGACCGGGCCCTCTGCGAGATCATGACGAGGGTCGGGACGGGAGGCAGACCATGACACACCGCCCGATCGACGAGGGACTCCGGCCGGTCAGGCCGCATCCCGCCGAAGCCTTCTGGAACGATCCGCCGAACCCCGACCAGGTCGACCCGGCCGTCCTCGGCGCGCTGCTGCGGCGACACGGCTGGCAGCGCCGCGGGGGAGCGGCCGGACGGTACGGCCGATGGACCCCACCCGGGCCCGGGGGCGGCGGCACCAGCCTGCTGGTGCCGGAGAACCGGGCCTTCCCCGACAGCGACGACCTCCTCGGCGAGGCCCTCGTCGCGCTCGCCCGCAGCGGTTCCCCGTCGGCGCGCGACGTGCTTCTCGCCCTCGCCGTGCCCAGCGACGAGATCCGCTGGTGGCGGGATGTGCCGACCGGTCCCGTAGGCGCCGCGCCCTGGACCGTCGAGGAGCAGCTGCGCGGCGCCGCCCGCCAGATGATGCTCGCGGGCGCGCTCGCCACACGCGCGCGTGCCGGCTACTACGGCGCCCGCCACCGCAGGTCCGCCGCGGCCTCCCTGGAGAACGTCCTGGTCGGCGCCGAACCGGGCGGCCGCCGCCTCACCGCCTTCGTGCCCGTCACCGCCGGCCGGCCGCTCACCGTACGACTGCACGAGGCCCTGTGCGCCGCTCGCGAGGCCATCGACTACCAGCGGGCCACCGGCGGCATGGACGCCTTCGACGCGGCCGTCGAGGCGGGCGTCAGCCATGAACTGATGGAATCCCTGGTGGCGCTCGTCCGCGGCACCGAGGGCGCCCGGATCACCGTCGAGTGGTCACCCGCCGCGGGCGTCCCCGAGGGCGGCGCGCACCCCGCCGAGCCCGTCGAGTTCTCGCCCGGCGACCTGCCCGTGCTGCGCGAGGCGGGCGCCCGATATCTGCGCGAGGAGCCGTCCGTGCCCGTGCGCATCACCGGCGCCGTGGTCCGGATGCGCAGGTCCGGTCCGCGCGGGGAGGGCACCGTACGGCTGCGGGTGATCGCGGGCGCCGAGGTCCCGCACGTCCGGATGACCCTCGACGAGGAGGCGTACCGGATAGCGGGCCAGGCCCATCTCGTCGGGCTGCCGGTGCGGGTGCACGGGCGGCTGGAGAGCCGCGGGGGCTTCCGCAGGCTCACGGACGCCTCGGGTGTCGTACCCGTACAGGTGGACGAGGCGGAGCGGGACCGGCTGATGAAGTCGCTGCAGGAGAATCTGGACTTCTTCGAGGAGGCGTGCAGCGGGGACTGACGGCGCACTGTCCACAACCGTTTCGCGGAGGGGACCCCGGGCTCGGTAGGATTCGGGGCATTGCCATGCCATGCCGTATGTGGTGTGGAGTCGCCTTCAGTCAGGAGAGTCCGGTGTCAGAGGTCCGTGTGATCATCCAACGCGATTCCGAGCGGGAAGAGCGCGTGGTGACGACGGGCACTACGGCCGCCGACCTGTTCACCGGCGAGCGCACCATCGTCGCGGCCCGCGTGGCTGGCGAGCTGAGGGATCTCGCGTACGAGGTGCAGGACGGCGAGGAGGTCGAGCCCGTCGAGATCTCCTCCGAGGACGGCCTGAACATCCTGCGCCACTCCACCGCCCATGTGATGGCCCAGGCCGTGCAGGAGCTCTTCCCCGACGCCAAGCTGGGCATCGGCCCGCCGGTCAAGGACGGCTTCTACTACGACTTCGACGTCGAGAAGCCGTTCACGCCCGAGGACCTCAAGGCCGTCGAGAAGAAGATGCAGGAGATCCAGAAGCGCGGGCAGCGCTTCTCCCGCCGCGTCGTCACCGACGAGGGCGCCCGCGAGGAGCTCGCCGCGGAGCCGTACAAGCTGGAGCTCATCGGCATCAAGGGCTCCGCGTCCTCGGACGACGGCGCGGACGTCGAGGTGGGCGGCGGCGAGCTGACCATCTACGACAACCTCGACGCCAAGACCGGTGACCTGTGCTGGAAGGACCTCTGCCGCGGTCCCCACCTGCCCACCACCCGCAACATCCCGGCGTTCAAGCTGATGCGCAACGCCGCCGCGTACTGGCGCGGCAGCGAGAAGAACCCCATGCTCCAGCGCATCTACGGCACCGCCTGGCCCTCCAAGGAGGAGCTGAAGGCGCACCTCGACTTCCTCGCCGAGGCCGAGAAGCGCGACCACCGCAAGCTGGGCAACGAGCTGGACCTGTTCTCCATCCCGGACCAGATCGGTTCCGGCCTCGCCGTCTTCCACCCCAAGGGCGGCATCATCCGCCGGGTCATGGAGGACTACTCGCGCCGCCGGCACGAGGAAGAGGGCTATGAGTTCGTCTACACCCCGCACGCCACCAAGGGGAAGCTCTTCGAGACCTCGGGCCACCTGGACTGGTACGCCGACGGCATGTACCCGCCCATGCAGCTCGATGAGGGCGTGGACTACTACCTCAAGCCCATGAACTGCCCGATGCACAACCTGATCTTCGACGCGCGCGGCCGTTCGTACCGTGAACTGCCGCTGCGCCTCTTCGAGTTCGGAACCGTGTACCGGTACGAGAAGTCGGGCGTGGTGCACGGCCTGACCCGCGCCCGTGGCTTCACGCAGGACGACGCGCACATCTACTGCACCAAGGAGCAGATGGCGGAGGAGCTCGACAAGACGCTCACCTTCGTCCTGAACCTGCTGCGCGACTACGGCCTGACCGACTTCTACCTGGAGCTGTCCACCAAGGACCCGGAGAAGTTCGTCGGCTCGGACGAGGTCTGGGAAGAGGCCACCGAGACGCTGCGCCAGGTCGCCGAGAAGCAGGGCCTCCCGCTGGTCCCGGACCCGGGCGGCGCTGCCTTCTACGGGCCGAAGATCTCCGTGCAGGCCAAGGACGCCATCGGCCGCACCTGGCAGATGTCGACCGTGCAGCTCGACTTCAACCTGCCCGAGCGCTTCGACCTGGAGTACACGGGTCCCGACGGCACCAAGCAGCGCCCGGTCATGATCCACCGTGCGCTCTTCGGCTCCATCGAGCGCTTCTTCGCCGTGCTCCTGGAGCACTACGCGGGCGCGTTCCCGGCATGGCTGGCGCCCGTCCAGGCGATCGGCATCCCGATCGGCGACGCGCACGTGGAGTACCTCCAGAAGTTCGCCGCCGAGGCCCGCAAGAAGGGTCTGCGCGTCGAGGTCGACGCGTCCTCGGACCGTATGCAGAAGAAGATCCGCAACGCGCAGAAGCAGAAGGTGCCCTTCATGGTCATCGCGGGCGACGAGGACATGGCGGCCGGCGCCGTCTCCTTCCGCTACCGCGACGGCTCCCAGGAGAACGGCATCCCCCTCGACGAGGCCATCGCCAAGATCGCGAAGGTCGTCGAGGAGCGCGCGCAGGTCTGATCGGCGGGCTCGATCGGCTCACGGCACGAAGCCCGCGGGAAGCTCAGCTCCCCGGGGGCTTCTCGTCGCCCTCGCGCGCGAACGACTGCAACAGCCACGACGAGAACGATCCCGTCACCGCCCCGAGCAGCGCCAGACCGCACGCCATCATGCCGACCGCGATCGTGCGCCCCCTCGGCGTCACCGGCGTCACGTCCCCGTACCCGACCGTCGCGAGCGTGGAGGCGGCCCACCACACCGAGTCACCGAAGGTGACGATCGTCGCGTGCGGTGCCTGGTACTCCGCCTGGTAGACGGCGAGGGCACCCGCGAAGCCGAGCAGCAGGACCGCGACGCCCGCGTAGAACATCACCCGCGCGTACAGCGGGAGGCGAGGCTCTCCGCGGCGCCGCAGCACTGCGTCGTAGAGCTTGACGACCCGCAACGGCCGCAGCAGCGGCAGGACGAGCACCACGGTGTCCAGCAAGTGGGTCCGGACGAACCGGTAGCCCTGTCCGCTCAGCCGCCAGAGCACCAGGTAGTCGACGAGGAACGCCGCCCAGGTGGCAGCGATCACCGCGAGGCAGGCATCCCGTCCTCCCTGAGGCAGACCGTGCGCCAGCACATGGACCGCGTACGCGGCGAGGAACAGCAGCGACGCGACCCCCAGCGGTACCTCGGTGCGCTGCTCCCAGCGGGTCGTCGGGCTGTCGTCGTCCATGGCCACAGCTTCGCCGCAGGCGCCTTTGCGCGGCACCCGCCGACACGCCGCGAACGGGCGAAGCAATATGCTGCAACACATGACGAGTGAGCCGGAGCAGCAGATCGGAGTGGGAACGCAGGACGCGTTCCAGCGCCTTTGGACGCCCCACCGGATGGCTTACATCCAGGGCGAGAACAAGCCGACCGGTCCGGGGGCCGACGACGGTTGTCCCTTCTGCTCGATCCCGGCCAAGTCCGACGAGGACGGGCTGATCGTGAGGCGCGGCGAGCAGGTGTACGCGGTGCTCAACCTCTACCCGTACAACGGTGGGCACCTGATGGTCGTGCCCTACCGGCACGTCGCCGACTACACGGACCTCACCGCGCCGGAGACCGCCGAACTCGGTGAGCTGACCAAGCAGGCCATGACCGCCCTGCGCACCGCCTCCGGCGCCCATGGCTTCAACATCGGCATGAACCAGGGGACCGTCGCGGGCGCCGGCATCGCCGCCCACCTGCACCAGCACATCGTCCCCCGCTGGGGCGGCGACACCAACTTCATGCCGGTCGTCGGCCACACCAAGGTCCTGCCCCAACTCCTCGCGGACACCCGCAAGATGCTCGCCGAGGCCTGGCCCACCGTGTAGCCCGGCCCGGGGCGCCTTCTGCGGGCGCCCCGTCCTCCGCGGGACCGACGGCGTACGGCGTACGGCGGTCGGCCCTCGGGCCCCGCTGCCGCGCGGCTAGGCGTCGTACAGGTCGGCCTTGCGCGGCGAGGCATCCTGCACCGACGTGCTGAGGAAGGCCGAGCGGTTGCCGAACTTCTCCGTGTCGACGCCGTTCTCATCGAGGACCTTGATCGCCGCCGAGTGCACCACACGCAGCACGGGCGTCGCGGCCCGCAAGGCGTCGTCCGCCATGAAACGGTGCCGCCACGGCTGATCGGCCCAGGCGTGCCGCAGTCCGAAGGGCTCGGGCAGCGTCAGACTCCCGCCGAGCCAGTTCAGAAGCGGCGGATACCAGGTCAGGGGCGCCCGCGCCGCGAGCCGTACGACCTCGTCCGTGGTGACCAGCGGCAGGCTCACCTTGCGGGTCTCCCAGAACTTGACGGCCTTCGCGACCTCCTTGGTCGGGGCCTCCGGCTTGGTGGTGAACAGCGAGTTCACCGGCCCCAGCGCATGCCCGGTCACCTCGATGCGCAGCGTCTGGTGCAGCACGGTGACCGTGATCAGCATGGTGATGATCAACTGGCCGTCCCAGAGCGTCCACTGGACCCCGAGGTAGTGCCGGTCGCCGCTGCCGAACTGCTGCTTGTTGCAGATGTCCTGTATGGCGTGCGTCTTGATCGTGTAGGCGTCCACGTCCGTGCCGCCCGGCCGGGACACCGCCTGCGCTTTCTCGCCGATGGGGGTGACGACCCAGTGCTTGATCGAAGGCGCCGGGAAACCACCGGTGTTGAGCGGGCCGCGCTCCAGCATGCGCAACTGGTCGTGGATGTTGCGGATGACGTCCCAGCTGCGGAACGGGTGGATCTCCTTGCCCGCGTCCCGCGCCACCAGATCCTCGGCGAGCTGCCAGCTGCCCCAGCGGGTGCCCATGCCGAGTATGCCCTTGGGGCCCGCGTAGAAGACCGAGTTGGACTGCTGCTCCGCGGTGAGCCGGGCGAGGGCCTGACGCAGCCGCTCCGCCGCCGTCTCACCGGGGCTGCCGGGGACCGCCTCGGGAATCTTGGCGCCGAGGCCACCGCCCGACAGCAGGCTGTCCCAGCGCGCCCGCAGATCCTTCGCCGTGCGCTCGCAGATCTGCTTCGCCCACAGCCAGCCGACGACCGGGAGGACCACCGCGGCGCGCGCGTACCAGGCCCAGAAGCCCGTGAACGGCATACGGAGCAGGAAGAGGACGGCCAGTGCGCCGACCGCGACCAGGAGCGTCGTGCCGAGCGCGGAGGCGCGCTTGTCCTCGCGCTTGGCGATCTGCGTACGGATCTGGAAGACCAGCAGCCACACCAGTAGTCCGGGCAGGAACAGCAGTCCGCAGAGCACCATGACGGCCGACAGCCAGTTGTCGCGGTCCCGGCGGATGTTGGTCGCCGCGAGGCAGTGCTCCACGACGACCTGGGGCTCGGTGCCGAAGGACTGGATCAGCGGTTTGCGGCCCGCGCCCAGCATGCGGGCCGTGACGGCCCCCGCGAAGGCCTCGCCGAGATTCGGCGCGAACAGCTTGATCCGGCCGGCCTTGACGGTGGACTGGTGCCATTCGTTGTCGGCCTTGAGGATCTCCTCCACCGGACTGTCGCGGTACGCAGCCGAGGCCAGGGCGTAGCTCGCCGCCGTCTGCCCCGCGGAGCCCGTGAGCGGCACTTGCGCCCCGGGAGTGAAATCGAAACCGTCGAACGCCACTTCCGCCCCCATCGCCGCCGCACCCGCTCCTGCGGCCTTCCCGACTTCGGTGCCCCGCACACCTGTTGATCAGGTCTTCGTCTTGATCAGGTTCTCAGAGTAACGGCCGCGACCGACATTCGTCGGCGGACGGCAGAAGCCGTCCGCCGACGGATGAATCCCCCAACCCTCAGGTACCCGGGACCTCTTCGTGGAGCCGATCGGCGATCTGCTGCGGCATCGGCTCGTGCCGCGCGTACCGCCGGTCGAAGCGCGCGGTGCCGTGCGAGACGGACCGCAGATCGACGGCGTACCGTCCGATCTCGATCTCCGGCACCTCGGCCCGTACGAGCGTGCGCCCGCCGCCCGCCTGCTCGGTGCCGACGACCCGGCCGCGGCGTCCCGACAGGTCGCTCATCACCGCGCCCACGTAGTCGTCGCCGACCATGACGGTCACCTCGGCGACCGGCTCCAGGAGATGGATCGTGGCGTCGCGGGCCGCCTCTCGGAGTGCGAGCGCGCCCGCCGTCTGGAACGCGGCGTCGGAGGAGTCCACCGAGTGCGCCTTGCCGTCGAGCAGCGTGACCCGTACGTCGATGAGCGGATAGCCCGCGACCACCCCCTTGGCGGCCTGGGCGCGCACGCCCTTCTCGACAGACGGGATGAACTGGCGCGGCACCGCGCCGCCGACGACCTTGTCCACGAACTCGATGCCCGAGCCACCGGGCAGCGGTTCGACCTCGATCTCGCAGATCGCGAACTGGCCGTGCCCGCCGGACTGCTTCACGTGGCGTCCGCGCCCTGCGGACGAGCCGGCGAACGTCTCGCGCAGGGAGACCTTGTGCGGGACCACGTCGACCTGCACGCCGTACCGGTTGCGCAGCCGTTCCAGGGCGACGTCCGCGTGTGCCTCGCCCAGGCACCACAGGACGACCTGGTGGGTGTTCTGGTTCTGTTCCAGGCGCATCGTGGGGTCCTCGGCGACCAGCCGGCCGAGCCCCTGGGAGAGCTTGTCCTCGTCCGCCTTGCTGTGCGCCTCGATGGCGAGCGGCAGCAGCGGGTCGGGCATCCGCCACGGCTCCATGAGCAGCGGGTCGTCCTTGGCCGAAAGCGTGTCTCCCGTCTCGGCGCGGTTCAGCTTCGCCACACAGGCGAGGTCGCCGGCGATGCAGTGCGTGAGGGTGCGCTGCTGCTTGCCGAACGGGGAGGACAGGGCGCCGATCCGCTCGTCGACGTCGTGGTCCTCGTGTCCGCGGTCGGTCAGCCCGTGCCCGGAGACGTGCACCGTCGCGTCCGGGCGCAGCGTTCCGGAGAAGACCCGGACCAGGGAGACCCGTCCCACGTACGGGTCGGACGCGGTCTTCACGACCTCCGCGACCAGCGGCCCGTCCGGATCGCAGGCCTTCACCTCGCGCGCGGCGCCGTCCGGCGTGGTGACCGTGGGCGCGGGGCGCTCCAGCGGGGTGGGGAAGCCGCCCGTGACCAGTTCGAGGAGCTCGACCGTGCCGAGCCCCTGCCGGGCGCCCTCGGCGGCCGGAGCCGCGGCCAGCACCGGGAAGAAGCTCCCGCGTGCCACGGCCCGTTCCAGGTCCTGCACGAGTGTCGTGAGGTCGATCTCCTCGCCGCCGAGGTAGCGGTCCATGAGCGTCTCGTCCTCGCTCTCGGCGATGATCCCCTCGATCAGCCGGTTGCGGGCCCCCTCGATGAGCGGCTGCTGTTCGGGTCCGGGCTCGGCCTCCTTGCGCTCCCCGGAGGAGTAGTCGAACAGGCGCTGCGTGAGCAGTCCGATCAGGCCGGTCACGGGCGCGTGCCCGTCCGGTGCCTCGGCGCCGCGCAACGGCAGATAGAGCGGCAGTACGGCGTCGGGGTCGTCCCCGCCGAACGCCTCCGCGCAGATCCGTGTCATCTCCTCGAAGTCCGCCCTGGCCGATTCGAGGTGGGTGACCACGATGGCCCGCGGCATGCCGACGGCCGCGCACTCCTCCCACACCATCCGGGTCGAGCCGTCCACGCCGTCCGACGCCGAGACGACGAAAAGGGCCGCGTCCGCCGCTCGCAGACCGGCCCTCAACTCCCCGACGAAATCGGCGTACCCGGGGGTGTCCAGAATATTGATCTTGTATCCGTCCCAGTCGACGGGTACCAGGGAGAGCTGCACCGAGCGTTGCTGCCGGTGCTCGATCTCGTCGTAGTCGGAGACGGTGCCGCCGTCCTCCACGCGGCCCGCCCGGTTCACCGCTCCCGCCGTCAGCGCGAGAGCCTCCACCAATGTCGTCTTGCCCGATCCGCTGTGGCCGACCAGCACCACATTCCGTACGGACGCGGGGTGGTCGGCCGCCGTAGCCCTGCCGGCGGCTCCGGAGTGTGCATTCGCCTTGTCGCCCATGGCCTTGCCTCCCGTGCAAGGTGAGGTCACTGTGGGCGCGGGACATGCGGAAGCCTCCCCCAGACTCCCTCCGGAGGTACCCCCAGCGGCGGCGGCTCCGGTGACGCCCGCGGTGTCTTCGAGCTTTGCACTCGCGTCACTGTGCGTCCATACAGGGGACGCGATCGCGCCGTGACACCGATGGCATCGCGTCGTGACACGGGGGTCCGGGTGCCCGACCATCGCACAAGCGCACGCGTGGCTACGATGGGCCAGCCGGTGGCCAGCAGGGGCCGCCCGGCGACACCGAACCTCGGGAAGGCCATGCTGAACAAGTACGCGCGTGCATTCTTCACGCGTGTCCTCACACCGTTCGCCGCGTTTCTCATCCGCCGGGGGGTAAGCCCCGACACGGTCACCCTCCTGGGCACGGCCGGAGTCATGGCGGGCGCGCTGGTCTTCTACCCCCGGGGAGAGTTCTTCTGGGGCACGATCGTCATCACGCTCTTCGTCTTCTCCGACCTGGTCGACGGGAACATGGCACGCCAGCTCGGCCGCTCCAGCCGCTGGGGCGCCTTCCTGGACTCCACCCTCGACCGGGTCGCCGACGGCGCGATCTTCGGCGGCTTCGCGCTCTGGTACGCGGGCAACGGCGACGACAACGCCCTGTGCGCCGTCTCGATCTTCTGCCTCGCCAGCGGCCAGGTCGTGTCGTACACCAAGGCGCGCGGCGAGTCGATCGGACTGCCGGTCGCGGTCAACGGCCTGGTCGAGCGTGCCGAGCGGCTGGTGATCTCGCTGGTCGCGGCCGGCCTGGCGGGCCTCCACACGTTCGGCGTGCCCGGCATCCAGGTGCTGCTGCCCATCGCGCTGTGGATCGTCGCCGTCGGCAGCCTCGTCACGCTGATCCAGCGCGTCGTCACCGTCCGCCGGGAAGCCGCCGAGGCGGACGCCGCGGCCGCCCAGAACAGTGAGGCCACCTCGTGACCAGCCTCCGGGACAGGCTGGTCGACGGTGCCTACGCCGCCGGCTGGAGCACCGTCAAGAAACTGCCCGAGCCGGTCGCCGTGCGCCTCGGCCGCACGATCGCCGACCTCGCCTGGAAGAAGCGCGGCAAGGGCGTACAGCGTCTGGAGGACAACTACGCGCGCGTGGTGCCGGACGCGACACCCGAGCGGCTCGCCGAGCTCTCGAAGGCCGGCATGCGCTCGTACCTGCGCTACTGGATGGAGTCGTTCCGGCTTCCCGCGTGGAGCGAGGAGCGGGTGATGAACGGCTTCGAGATCAAGGACGTGCACTATCTGACGGACGGCATCGCCTCCGACCGGGGTGTCATCCTCGCCCTCCCGCACATGGCCAACTGGGACCTCGCGGGCGCCTGGGTCACCACGAAGCTGCGGACGCCGTTCACGACCGTCGCCGAGCGACTCAAGCCCGAGTCCCTGTACGACCGTTTCGTCGCCTATCGCGAGGGCCTCGGCATGGAGGTCCTGCCGCACAGCGGTGGTACCGCGTTCGGCACGCTGGCCCGGCGCCTGCGCGACGGCGGACTGATCTGCCTGGTCGCCGAACGAGACCTGTCCGCGTCGGGCGTCGAGGTGGAGTTCTTCGGCGAGGCGACCCGGATGCCCGCGGGACCGGCCCTGCTCGCCCAGCAGACCGGCGCCATCCTCCTGCCCGTGACGCTCTGGTACGACGACTCGCCCGTGATGCGGGGCCGGGTGCATCCGCCCGTCGAGGTCCCCGCGTCAGGCACCCGTGCCGAAAAGACGTCTGTCATGACACAGGCGCTGGCCGACGCCTTCGCCACAGGCATCGCCGACCACCCGGAGGACTGGCACATGTTGCAGCGTTTGTGGCTCAAGGACCTCGACCCCGGGAAGGCTCCAATGGAGTCCACCGCGCAGGATCCCGAGAAGAGGACCCCGTGAGGATCGGCATTGTCTGCCCGTACTCCTGGGACGTTCCGGGCGGCGTCCAGTTCCACATCCGCGACCTGGCGGAGCACCTCATCGGCCTGGGGCACGAGGTCTCCGTCCTCGCCCCCGCGGACGACGACACCCCCCTGCCGCCGTACGTCGTCTCGGCGGGCCGTGCGGTCCCGGTGCCGTACAACGGCTCGGTGGCGCGGCTGAACTTCGGTTTCCTGTCGGCGGCCCGGGTACGGCGCTGGCTGCACGACGGCACCTTCGACGTGGTCCACATCCACGAACCGTCCTCGCCGTCGCTCGGCCTGCTGACGTGCTGGGCCGCGCAGGGCCCGATCGTCGCGACCTTCCACACCTCGAACCCGCGCTCCAGGGCGATGGTCGCCGCGTACTCGATCCTCCAGGCCGCCCTGGAGAAGATCAGCGCGCGGATCGCCGTGAGCGAGTACGCCCGGCGCACCCTCGTCGAACACCTCGGCGGCGACGCCGTCGTCATCCCGAACGGCGTCGACGTCGACTTCTTCGCCCGTGCCAAGCCCAAGCCCGAGTGGCAGGGCGACACCATCGGCTTCATCGGCCGCATCGACGAGCCCCGCAAGGGCCTGCCGGTGCTCATGAAGGCCCTGCCGAAGATCCTCGCCGAGCGTCCGCAGACGCGACTGCTGGTCGCCGGACGCGGCGACGAGAAGGAGGCCGTGCAGTCGCTGCCCGCCGAGATGCGCTCGCGCGTCGAGTTCCTCGGCATGATCAGCGACGAGGACAAGGCCCGCTTCCTGCGCAGCGTCGACCTCTACGTCGCGCCCAACACGGGCGGCGAGAGCTTCGGGATCATCCTGGTCGAGGCGATGTCCGCCGGAGCGCCCGTGCTCGCCGCGGATCTCGACGCGTTCGCCCAGGTCCTCGACCAGGGCGCGGCGGGCGAGCTGTTCGCCAACGAGGACGCCGACGCCCTCGCCACCGCGGCGGTCCGCCTGCTCGGCGACCCGGAGCGGCGGGCCGGACTCCGCGAGCGGGGGAGCGCCCACGTACGGCGCTTCGACTGGTCGACGGTCGGCGCGGACATCCTGTCCGTGTACGAGACGGTGACCGACGGAGCGGCCGCGGTGGCCACGGACGAACGCACCGGCCTGCGCGCCCGCTTCGGGCTGGCCCGGGACTGAGGACCCCGGACACCCGGGCCGAACCCCGCCCCGCCCCGCCCTTCCGCGCGCGGCCCCGCGGAACCGCACTCCCGCGCGCGGGAAGGCCGATCCGCTTCGCGGACGGGAAGCAGTCCGCCCCACCGAGCCGGGAACGGCTGAACACGACGGTTCGGCCCACACCCTGCCGTGCGGTGGCTCCCTGGGCGCCGCCGCCCTGGCGCCGGACCGCGAGGAACGGGGCCCGGCGTTGGTTCGTGGCTCGGCCGCGCCTCCCGGCGGGCGGCCCCCGTGTTGCCGCCCCGCCGGGCACGGTCCGACTCCCCGACCCGACGGGGCTGTTCACGTCACGCACGGGGCCTGAGGGACCCGTGACCACGCACGGGTAGCCTTCCGCCCGTGACCGCAACCCTCATCTGGATCCTCGTCGGCCTCGTCGTGATCGGCCTCTACCTGAGCTGGACCGCCGGGCGTCTCGACCGGCTGCACGCCCGCATCGACGCCGCCCGTGCCGCCCTCGACGCACAGCTGCTGCGCCGGGCCTCCGTGACGCAGGAGCTGGCCACGTCCGGGGTGCTCGACCCGGCCGCCTCGATCGTGCTCTACGAAGCGGCGCACGCGGCCCGGCAGGCCGAGGAGGAGCAGCGTGAGGTGGCCGAGAGCGAGCTGAGCCAGGCCCTGCGGGCGGTGTTCGGGGAGGTGCAGCAGGTCGAGGCGGTGCGCCAGGTGCCCGGCGGCGAGGAAGCGGCCGGTGAGCTGGCCCAGGCCGTGCGCCGGGTGCCGATGGCGCGGCGCTTCCACAACGACGCCGTACGCGCCGCTCGTGCCCTGCGCCGCCACCGCAAGGTCCGCTGGTTCCACCTCGCGGGCCACGCCCCCTTCCCGATGGCCTTCGAGATGGACGACGAGCCCCCGACGGCCCTGGCGGACCGCCCGACGACCTGATGTACAGGGGTGGGCGGGGACGAAAACGATCCACCGTCTCCCCATTGGCCCTTGCAGTGGACTGGTCACCTCGCGTTTCCTCGGAATTGTAGAAATCCTCTTTCACCGAGTGAGGTCAACCCGTGTCCAGCACGCTCTCCAGCTCCGCCCAGTCCTCTGAGAACGCCGCGATCGGCACCGCCCGCGTCAAGCGCGGCATGGCCGAACAGCTCAAGGGCGGTGTGATCATGGACGTGGTCAACGCCGAGCAGGCGAAGATCGCCGAGGACGCCGGCGCCGTGGCCGTCATGGCCCTGGAGCGGGTGCCCGCCGACATCCGCAAGGACGGCGGCGTGGCCCGGATGTCGGACCCGACCATGATCGAGGAGATCATCGACGCGGTCTCCATCCCCGTGATGGCCAAGTCCCGCATCGGACACTTCGTCGAGGCCCAGGTCCTGCAGTCCCTCGGCGTCGACTACATCGACGAGTCCGAGGTCCTCACCCCGGCCGACGAGGTCAACCACTCCGACAAGTGGGCGTTCACCACCCCCTTCGTCTGTGGCGCCACCAACCTGGGCGAGGCCCTGCGCCGTATCGCCGAGGGCGCGGCCATGATCCGCTCCAAGGGCGAGGCCGGCACCGGCAACGTCGTCGAGGCCGTCCGCCACCTGCGCCAGATCAAGAACGAGATCGCCAGGCTGCGCGGCTTCGACAACAACGAGCTGTACGCCGCCGCCAAGGAGCTGCGCGCCCCGTACGAGATCGTCAAGGAGGTCGCCGAGCTCGGCAAGCTCCCGGTCGTCCTGTTCTCCGCCGGTGGTGTCGCCACCCCCGCCGACGCCGCGCTCATGCGCCAGCTCGGCGCCGAGGGCGTCTTCGTCGGCTCCGGCATCTTCAAGTCCGGCGACCCGGCCAAGCGCGCTGCCGCCATCGTGAAGGCCACCACCTTCTACGACGACCCGAAGATCATCGCGGACGCGTCCCGCAACCTCGGCGAGGCCATGGTCGGCATCAACTGCGACACGCTCCCCGAGGCCGAGCGCTACGCCAACCGCGGCTGGTAGTCACATGAGCACTCCTGTCATTGGCGTCCTGGCTCTCCAGGGCGACGTACGGGAGCACCTCATCGCCCTGGCCGCGGCGGACGCCGTGGCCAGGCCGGTGCGGCGCCCCGAGGAGCTCGCGGAGATCGACGGTCTGGTCATCCCCGGCGGCGAGTCCACCACCATCTCCAAGCTGGCCGTCCTCTTCGGAGTGATGGAGCCGCTCCGCGCGCGCGTGCGCGACGGCATGCCCGTCTACGGCACCTGCGCCGGCATGATCATGCTCGCCGACAAGATCCTCGACCCGCGCTCGGGCCAGGAGACGATCGGCGGCATCGACATGATCGTGCGCCGCAACGCCTTCGGACGGCAGAACGAGTCCTTCGAGGCGGCGGTCGACGTCCGCGGCGTCGAGGGCGATCCCGTGGAGGGCGTCTTCATCCGCGCACCCTGGGTCGAGTCCGTGGGCGCCGAGGCCGAGGTGCTCGCCGAGCACGAGGGCCACATCGTCGCGGTACGCCAAGGAAACGCGCTCGCCACGTCGTTCCACCCGGAGCTGACGGGCGACCACCGTGTTCACGGTTTGTTCGTCGACATGGTGCGCGCGAACCGGACACCGGCGTCCTTGTAGGATCTGTGGGGTCTTCCCAGGCTCCCAATGTCTGGGGGAGTCCGTACAGGTTGGGTTACGCGAAGGAGACAGGCAGATGTCCGGCCACTCTAAATGGGCTACGACGAAGCACAAGAAGGCCGTGATCGACGCCAAGCGCGGCAAGCTCTTCGCGAAGATGATCAAGAACATCGAGGTCGCGGCCCGCACGGGCGGCGCCGACGTGTCCGGCAATCCGACGCTGTTCGACGCCATCCAGAAGGCCAAGAAGAGCTCGGTCCCGAACAAGAACATCGACTCCGCGGTCAAGCGCGGCGCCGGTCTCGAGGCCGGTGGCGCGGACTACGAGACGATCATGTACGAGGGTTACGGCCCGAACGGTGTCGCCGTGCTCATCGAGTGCCTCACCGACAACCGCAACCGCGCGGCCTCGGACGTCCGTGTCGCCATGACCCGCAACGGCGGGAACATGGCCGACCCCGGCTCCGTCTCGTACCTCTTCAACCGCAAGGGCGTCGTCATCGTCCCCAAGGGTGAGCTGTCCGAGGACGACGTCCTGGGCGCGGTGCTCGACGCGGGTGCCGAGGAGGTCAACGACCTCGGTGAGTCCTTCGAGGTCCTGTCCGAGGCCACCGACCTGGTCGCGGTCCGCTCCGCCCTCCAGGAAGCCGGAATCGACTACGACTCCGCCGACGCCAACTTCGTCCCGACCATGCAGGTCGAGCTCGACGAGGACGGCGCCCGGAAGATCTTCAAGCTGATCGACGCCCTGGAGGACAGCGACGACGTGCAGAACGTCTTCGCCAACTTCGACGTCAGCGACGAGGTCATGGAGAAGGTCGACGCCTGAGCGTGCTCGCAGAGCGACGGGCCGACGGGACACACCCGTCGGCCCGTCGCTCTGTCAGTGGCACCCGATAGCCTGCACGAATCTCTTGGAACCTCCCGGCGGCGGCCGGGGAAAACGAAGGAGGCTCGGTTGCGGGTGCTGGGTGTTGACCCCGGGTTGACCCGGTGCGGTGTCGGGGTGGTCGAAGGAGTCGCCGGCCGGCCCCTGACCATGCGCGGCGTCGGTGTCGTACGCACCCCCGCGGACGCCGAGCTGGGCCTGCGCCTGGTCGCCATCGAGCAGGGCATCGAGCAGTGGCTCGACGAGTACGAGCCCGAATACGTCGCCGTGGAGCGGGTGTTCAGCCAGCACAACGTCCGTACGGTGATGGGCACCGCCCAGGCCAGCGCCGTCGCCATGCTCTGCGCGGCCCGGCGCGGCATCCCCGTCGCCCTGCACACCCCGAGCGAGGTCAAGGCCGCCGTCACCGGCAACGGACGCGCAGACAAGGCCCAGGTCGGCGCGATGGTCACCCGCCTGCTCCGGCTCGCCGAGCCCCCGAAACCCGCGGACGCGGCGGACGCCCTCGCCCTCGCCATCTGCCACATCTGGCGCGCCCCCGCCCAGACCAGGCTCCAGCAGGCCGCCGCGCGGATCGGGCCCGACCGGGCCGTCGCGCAGAACAGACTTCAGCAGGCCGCAGCCGCGCACGCCGCGCACCAAGCATCGAAAGGCCGTACCGCATGATCGCCTTCGTCAGCGGCCCGGTCGCCGCCCTCGCCCCCGATTCCGCGGTCGTCGAGGTCGGCGGCATCGGCATCGCCGTCCAGTGCTCGCCCAATACGCTCTCGGGGCTCCGCATGGGCCGGCAGGCCAAGCTCGCCACCTCCCTCGTCGTCCGCGAGGACTCGCTCACCCTCTACGGCTTCGCCGACGACGACGAACGCCAGGTCTTCGAGCTGCTCCAGACCGCGAGCGGAGTCGGCCCGCGCCTCGCCCAGGCGATGCTCGCCGTGCACACCCCGGACGCCCTGCGCCGCGCCGTGTCCACCGGGGACGAGAAGGCACTCATCGCCGTCCCCGGCATCGGCAAGAAGGGCGCCCAGAAGCTGCTGCTGGATCTCAAGGACCGGCTCGGCGAGCCCCTCGGCCCCGGTGGCCCGGCCATCGGCACGGCGGTCACCGCCGGCTGGCGCGAGCAGCTGCACGCCGCGCTCATCGGCCTCGGGTACGCGACCCGCGAGGCCGACGAGGCCGTCTCCGCCGTCGCCCCACAGGCCGAGGCCGCCGAGGGGACCCCGCAGATCGGCCGGCTCCTCAGAGCCGCCCTGCAGACCCTGAACCGAGCACGCTGACCGGCCCCGGCCCCCGGGACGAGCGCGCCCCGGGGTGACCCGCGCCCGCCGAACCGCCGACCGCCCCACCACCACGAGACCGCGAGGCACCACCGATGAACTGGGACGACACGAGAGACGAAGCCGCCGCCGAGCGGCTCGTCGGCCCCGCCGCGGAGCGGTTGGTGGGATCGGTCGCCGACGGCGAGGACCAGGCCGTCGAGGCCGCCCTGCGTCCCAAGGACCTGGACGAGTTCATCGGCCAGGAGAAGGTCCGTGAGCAGCTCGACCTGGTCCTGCGCGCCGCACGCGCGCGGGGAGCCACCGCCGACCACGTGCTGCTCTCCGGCGCTCCCGGGCTCGGCAAGACCACCCTCTCCATGATCATCGCCGCTGAGATGGGCGCCCCCATCCGCATCACCAGCGGCCCCGCCATCCAGCACGCCGGGGACCTCGCCGCGATCCTCTCCTCCCTCCAGGAGGGCGAGGTCCTCTTCCTCGACGAGATCCACCGCATGTCCCGGCCCGCCGAGGAGATGCTCTACATGGCGATGGAGGACTTCCGCGTCGACGTCATCGTCGGCAAGGGCCCCGGCGCCACCGCCATCCCGCTGGAGCTGCCCCCGTTCACGCTGGTCGGGGCGACCACGCGCGCGGGACTGCTGCCGCCGCCGCTGCGCGACCGCTTCGGCTTCACCGCGCACATGGAGTTCTACGAGCCCGTTGAGCTGGAGCGCGTCATCCACCGCTCCGCCGGCCTCCTCGACGTCGAGATCGGCGCCGAGGGCGCCGCGGAGATCGCCGGCCGCTCCCGCGGCACGCCCCGCATCGCCAACCGCCTGCTGCGCCGTGTGCGCGACTACGCGCAGGTCAGGGCGGACGGGATCATCACCCGGGAGATCGCCGGGGCGGCACTGAAGGTGTACGAGGTCGACGCGCGCGGCCTGGACCGTCTCGACCGCGGTGTCCTCGAGGCCCTGATCAAGCTGTTCGGCGGCGGCCCTGTCGGATTGTCCACACTTGCTGTCGCTGTGGGGGAGGAGCGTGAGACTGTGGAGGAGGTCGCCGAGCCCTTCCTCGTAAGAGAGGGACTCCTCGCCCGTACTCCCCGTGGCCGGGTGGCGACACCAGCGGCATGGGTACATCTCGGCCTCACGCCGCCGAGCCGCTCAGCAGGCGGAAACGGACAACAAGACCTGTTCGGGGCGTGACGGCGCGCGTACGTACCGGGGCAGGAACCCCGGTGCCATGCTGAGCGTTGTTCCCTGAGTGCGGACTCGCTTAGACTCCGCCGATGCCGCCCTTGTCGACGGCATACATACCCCCATCCAGCAGGCCGCTCACCTTTGCGGTTGAAGAAGGAAGTCCCGACCCGTGAGTCCTCTGACCCTCCTCCCGTTCATCGTGCTCATCGGGGCCATGTTCCTGATGACCCGGTCGGCCAAGAAGAAGCAGCAGCAGGCGGCTTCCATGCGCAACGAGCTGCAGCCCGGCTCCGGCGTGCGCACGATCGGCGGTATGTACGCCACCGTCAAGGAGGTCAACGAGGACACGGTTCTCCTTGACGCTGCCCCGGGCGTGGACCTGCTCTTCGCGAAGAACGCGATCGGCGCCGTCCTCACGGACGACGAGTACAACCGCATCGTCCACGGCGTCGAGCACGACCTGAAGGCCGACGGCTCCGTCGTGCCGGACGACGCCTCCTCCCTCACCGAGACCGACGAGCCCGCCGCCGACGCTTCTTCCGGCGCCTCCGACGACAAGCCGCTCGACCTCGGCAAGAAGGACCTGGCGGACAAGCCGGCCGACGAGGTCGCCGAGGTGAAGGCCGACGACGCTTCCAAGGTCGACGACGTGGAGCCGAAGAAGACCGACGGCGAGGCCGACGCGAAGTAGTCACGACCCGGGAGCGCGGCGCGACCCGTTCGCGCTCCGCACCTCCCGGGACGTGCTGTTCTCGCACGGAGTCCCGACACCATGGCATGGCCGTCCGCGCGCTCACCCGGCGCGGGGCGGCCCGAGAGGGAGTACGAGAAGGTGGCAGCACCGAAGAAGGGCCGGAGCGCGAGCGCCCAGAGCAGGCCGGGGCGCTCGCTGGCCCTGATCCTGATCGCCATCGCGGCGCTCACCGGGGGGATGTTCGCCTCCGGGCACACCACTCCGCGTCTCGGCATCGATCT
Source organism: Streptomyces sp. NPDC002935 (assembly GCF_040611295.1). Lineage (NCBI taxonomy): Bacteria > Bacillati > Actinomycetota > Actinomycetes > Kitasatosporales > Streptomycetaceae > Streptomyces > Streptomyces sp. NPDC002935. The sequence continues at coordinate 33,031 of NZ_JBEXNW010000012.1, read as the reverse complement.
CGCCGGCGGCACGAGCATCACGCTCACGGCGAAGAACGAGCCGGGCCAGCCCAACGCGATCAACAAGACCAACATGGACACCGCGGTCGACATCATGAACCGCCGTGTCAACGGTCTCGGTGTCTCCGAGGCCGAGGTTCAGACCCAGGGAACCGACAACATCATTGTCAACATCCCCAAGGGAACGAACTCCAAGCAGGCCCGCGAGCAGGTCGGCACCACCGCCAAGCTCTACTTCCGTCCCGTGCTGACCACCGAGGTCTCCGGGGCCGACGCGTCGGCCAGCCCGTCGCCGAGCGCCTCCAGCAGCTCCTCCGGCAAGGCCACGGACAAGGCGACCTCGTCCTCCTCGGCCCCCGCGACGCCGTCGGCCACCGCCACCTCCCAGGGCCGCGCGGTCACCGACGCCCTGAAGGCGGACTCCACGCCGTCGTCGAGCGGCTCCCCGAGCTCCTCGGCCTCCTCCAGCGCCTCGCCCTCCGCGAGCGCCAGCGCGGACCCCGCGACCGCCAAGCTGCAGGCCGAGTACGCCGCGCTCGACTGCTCCGACAAGGCGGCCCGTGCCAAGGCCGGTGACGGCGCCAAGCCGACCGACCCGACCGTGGCCTGTGGTCAGAACTCCTCGGGCCAGTGGCAGAAGTACGTGCTCGGCCCGGCCGAGGTGTCCGGCACGGACATCAAGAAGGCCGCCGCGGTCTTCGACACGCAGAGCGCCGCGGGCTGGAAGGTCACCATGGACTTCACGTCCGGTGGCTCCAAGAAGTTCGCCGCCATCACCGGCAAGCTCGCCCAGCAGCAGTCCCCGCAGAACCAGTTCGCCATCGTCCTCGACGGTGAGGTCGTCTCCGACCCGTTCGTCAGCCAGGCGCTGACCGGCGGCAACGCGGAGATCTCCGGAAGCTTCACCCAGACCGAGGCGCAGGACCTGGCGAACATGCTGAAGTACGGCGCGCTGCCGCTCAGCTTCAAGGAGTCCAGCGTCACCACGGTGACCGCCGCGCTCGGTGGCGAGCAGCTGCACGCCGGTCTGATCGCCGGCGCCATCGGCCTCGCCCTGGTCATCATCTACCTGGTGCTCTACTACCGCGGCCTGTCGATCATCGCCATCGCCTCCCTGGGCGTCTCCGCGATCCTCACCTACGTGCTCATGGCACTGCTCGGTCCGGCCATCGGCTTCGCGCTGAACCTCCCGGCCGTCTGTGGCGCGATCGTCGCGATCGGTATCACGGCGGACTCGTTCATCGTCTTCTTCGAACGCATCCGGGACGAGATCCGCGAGGGCCGCTCCCTGCGGCCCGCCGTCGAGCGCGCCTGGCCGCGTGCCCGGCGCACCATCCTGGTCTCCGACTTCGTGTCGTTCCTCGCGGCCGCGGTGCTCTTCATCGTCACCGTCGGCAAGGTCCAGGGCTTCGCGTTCACCCTCGGTCTGACCACGGTGCTCGACGTCGTAGTCGTGTTCCTCTTCACCAAGCCGCTGATGACGATCCTCGCCCGCAAGAAGTTCTTCGCGGAGGGTCACCGTTGGTCCGGCCTCGACCCGAAGCGACTGGGCGCCAAGCCGCCGCTGCGCCGCACCCGTCGCGCGTCCGCCCCCGTCGACACGAAGGAGGCGTGAGATGTCGAAACTCGGCACCCTCGGCGCCCGGCTCCACCGCGGCGAGATCGGCTACGACTTCGTCGGCAAGCGCAAGATCTGGTACGGCATCTCGATCCTGATCACCATCACGGCCATCCTCGGCCTGACGGTGCGGGGCCTGAACATGGGCATCGAGTTCCAGGGCGGCGCCGTCTTCACCACCGAGAAGACCAGCATCTCGGTCAGCCAGGCGGAGACCTTCGCGGAAGAGGCCTCCGGCCACGACGCGATCGTCCAGAAGCTCGGCAATGGCGGCCTGCGCGTCCAGATCGCCGGGATCGACACCGACAAGTCGGACACGATCAAGGAGAAGCTCGCCGCCGACCTGAAGGTCGACTCCGAGCAGATCAACGCCGACCTGGTCGGCCCCAGCTGGGGTGACCAGATCGCCAACAAGGCCTGGGAGGGCCTGGCGATCTTCATGGTCCTCGTCGTGATCTACCTGGCCATCGCCTTCGAGTGGCGCATGGCCATCGCCGCGCTGGTCGCCCTGATCCACGACATCACCATCACGGTCGGGATCTACGCCCTGGTCGGCTTCGAGGTCACCCCGGGCACGGTGATCGGTCTGCTGACGATCCTCGGTTACTCGCTCTACGACACGGTCGTCGTCTTCGACAGCCTCAAGGAGCAGACCAAGGACATCACCAAACAGACCCGCTGGACCTACAGCGACGTCGCCGACCGGTCGATCAACAGCACCCTGGTGCGTTCCATCAACACCACGGTGGTCGCGCTGCTGCCGGTCGCCGGCCTGCTGTTCATCGGTGGCGGCGTGCTCGGCGCGGGCACGCTCAACGACATCTCGCTGTCGCTGTTCGTCGGCCTCGCGGCCGGCGCGTACTCCTCGATCTTCATCGCCACGCCGCTCGTCGCCGACCTCAAGGAGCGCGAGCCGCAGATGAAGGCCCTGCGCAAGCGCGTCCTGGCCAAGCGGGCCCAGGCCGCCGCCAAGGGCGAGTCCCTGGAGCCGCAGTTCGCCGACGCCTCGTACGAGGACGACGAGCAGGAGGACGTCACGCCTGCGGTCGTCGGGCCCCGCAACCAGCCCGCGTCCCGCACCCGCGGCCGCGGCCGGCCCTCGGGGAAGCGCCGATGACCGGCATCGAAGAGCTGCTGTCCAGCCGTATCCGCGACGTGGCCGACTACCCGGAGCCGGGTGTGATGTTCAAGGACATCACCCCGCTCCTGGCCGACCCGGCCGCGTTCGGCGCCCTGACCGATGCCCTGGCGGACATCGCGGTGCGCATCGAAGCCACGAAGATCGTCGGCCTGGAGGCCCGTGGGTTCATCCTCGGCGCACCGGTCGCCGTCCGTGCCGGGCTCGGCTTCATCCCCGTGCGCAAGGCGGGCAAGCTCCCCGGAGCGACCCTGTCGCAGGCGTACGACCTGGAGTACGGCTCCGCCGAGATCGAGGTGCACGCCGAGGACCTGACCGCGGGCGACCGGGTGCTGGTCGTCGACGACGTCCTCGCCACCGGCGGCACCGCCGAGGCCTCGCTCCAGCTCATCCGCCGGGCGGGCGCCGAGGTCGTGGGCGTCGCGGTGCTGATGGAGCTCGGTTTCCTGGGCGGCCGCGGCCGTCTGGAGCCGGCCCTGGCCGGGGCTCCTCTGGAGGCGCTCCTCACGATCTGAGGACGCCCGCGCACCACCCGGGGGGCCAACCCCCGGAGAGGCCCCCGAAAGGCCTGAGACACCCGTAGGACACCGTGGAGGCGGGCCCGGAGGAATCCGGCGCCCGCCTCTGGCGTTCCTTCTGTACGGGGCCGCCCCAGCGGCCGACAGCGAGTCCGACGCCCGGGATCGCTACCATGGGGTTTCCGGAGCCTGACCTGGGGACCCGGATCGCGCACGAGGAGCCCTCTTGCCAGACGAGGCCCAGCCACTCGCCCCCGGTGCTGAACGCCTGGGGGGAACCGCCTCCACCAAGCCCGAGCCCGCCTCGGGCCCCGCGGAGAAGCCCGCGGGGAACGCCGCGAGCGGGCCGGTCGAGCACGCCCAGTCCGCGCCCGGTGACTCGGCGGCCGAGCAGCCACGCCCCAAGCCGGTCTCTCCCGAGCGTCCCGCGACGACCCCGGCGGTCCGTCCCGCGGCCGGTCAGCCCTCGCGCTCCGGTGGCTCCTCCAACCGCGTGCGCGCCCGCCTCGCCCGTCTCGGCGTCCAGCGCTCGAACCCGTACAACCCGGTTCTGGAACCCCTGCTGCGGATAGTGCGCAGCAACGACCCCAAGATCGAGACGGCGACGCTCCGGCAGATCGAGAAGGCCTACCAGGTCGCCGAGCGCTGGCACCGCGGCCAGAAGCGCAAGAGCGGCGACCCGTACATCACGCACCCGCTCGCGGTCACCACCATCCTCGCCGAGCTGGGCATGGACCCGGCGACGCTCATGGCCGGTCTCCTGCACGACACGGTCGAGGACACCGAGTACGGACTTGACACCCTGCGCCGCGACTTCGGCGACCAGGTCGGGCTGCTCGTCGACGGCGTCACCAAGCTGGACAAGGTCAAGTTCGGCGAGGCGGCCCAGGCCGAGACCGTGCGCAAGATGGTCGTCGCCATGGCCAAGGACCCCCGCGTCCTGGTCATCAAGCTCGCCGACCGCCTGCACAACATGCGCACCATGCGCTATCTCAAGCGCGAGAAGCAGGAGAAGAAGGCGCGCGAGACCCTGGAGATCTACGCGCCGCTCGCCCACCGCCTGGGCATGAACACCATCAAGTGGGAGCTGGAGGACCTCGCCTTCGCGATCCTCTATCCCAAGATGTACGACGAGATCGTCCGCCTGGTCGCCGAGCGCGCTCCCAAGCGGGACGAGTACCTCGCCATAGTGACCGACGAGGTCCAGTCCGACCTGCGCTCGGCCCGCATCAAGGCGACCGTCACCGGCCGCCCGAAGCACTACTACAGCGTCTACCAGAAGATGATCGTCCGCGGCCGTGACTTCGCGGAGATCTACGACCTGGTGGGCATCCGCGTCCTCGTGGACACCGTCCGCGACTGCTACGCGGCACTCGGTACCGTGCACGCGCGATGGAACCCGGTCCCCGGCCGGTTCAAGGACTACATCGCGATGCCGAAGTTCAACATGTACCAGTCGCTGCACACGACGGTCATCGGCCCCAACGGCAAGCCCGTCGAACTCCAGATCCGTACGTTCGACATGCACCGCCGCGCCGAGTACGGCATCGCCGCGCACTGGAAGTACAAGCAGGAGACCGTCGCCGGCTCCTCCAAGATCCGCACCGACGTCCCTCGGGCGGCCAAGGGCAGCGCGGGCCAGGACACCGTCAACGACATGGCGTGGCTGCGCCAGTTGCTCGACTGGCAGAAGGAGACCGAGGACCCCAGCGAGTTCCTGGAGTCCCTGCGCTTCGACCTGTCGCGCAACGAGGTCTTCGTCTTCACGCCCAAGGGTGACGTCATAGCGCTTCCGGCCGGTGCGACGCCGGTGGACTTCGCGTACGCGGTCCACACGGAGGTCGGCCACCGGACGATAGGGGCACGGGTCAACGGACGCCTGGTGCCGCTCGAATCCACCCTGGACAACGGCGACTTGGTGGAGGTCTTCACATCCAAGGCGGCCGGCGCGGGCCCCTCCCGCGACTGGCTCGGCTTCGTGAAGTCGCCGCGCGCCCGCAACAAGATCCGCGCCTGGTTCTCCAAGGAGCGCCGCGACGAGGCGATCGAGCACGGCAAGGACGCCATCGCCCGCGCGATGCGCAAGCAGAACCTGCCGATCCAGCGCATCCTCACCGGCGACTCCCTGGTCACCCTCGCGCACGAGATGCGCTACCCCGACATCTCGTCCCTGTACGCGGCGATCGGCGAGGGCCATGTCACCGCCCAGAGCGTCGTCCAGAAGCTCGTCCAGGCCCTCGGCGGCGAGGAGGCGGCCACCGAGGAGATCGACGAGTCGGTACCGCCCGCGCGGGGCCGCGGCCGCAAGCGGCGCAGCAACAACGACCCCGGTGTGGTCGTCAAGGGTGTCGACGACGTGTGGGTCAAGCTCGCCCGGTGCTGTACGCCGGTGCCGGGTGACCCGATCATCGGCTTCGTCACCCGCGGCAGCGGTGTATCCGTTCACCGCAGCGACTGCGTCAACGTCGACTCGCTGTCGCGTGAGCCCGAGCGCATCCTCGAGGTCGAGTGGGCACCCACCCAGTCCTCGGTCTTCCTGGTCGCCATACAGGTCGAGGCCCTGGACCGGTCCCGGCTCCTGTCGGACGTCACCCGCGTCCTGTCCGACCAGCACGTCAACATCCTGTCCGCGGCCGTCCAGACCTCCCGCGACCGTGTCGCCACCTCCCGGTTCACCTTCGAGATGGGCGACCCCAAGCACCTGGGGCACGTCCTGAAGGCCGTACGGGGCGTGGAGGGCGTCTACGACGTGTACCGCGTGACGTCGGCCCGCAGGCCCTCCGAGGCCTGACGCCGGACCGGCCACAGGGCCGGGGCACTACGCAGAGGGGCTCCCGTACGGTGCGTACGGGAGCCCCTCTGCGTGCCGGCCGACGGATCAGCCGCCGAACTCCTGAAGACCCTTCAGCGCCTGCTCCAGCAGCGCCTGACGGCCGTCCAGCTCCTTCTGGAGCTTGTCGGCCTTCGCGTTGTTGCCAGCGGAGCGCGCGGCCTCGATCTGGCCCTGGAGCTTGTCCACGGCTGCCTGCAGCTGCCCGGTCAGACCCTCGGCACGCGCGCGTGCCTCCGGGTTCGTCCGGCGCCACTCGGTCTCCTCGGACTCCTGGAGAGCCCGCTCCACCGCGTGCATCCGGCCCTCGACCTTCGGGCGGGCGTCGCGCGGCACATGGCCGATGGCCTCCCAGCGCTCGTTGATGGAACGGAAGGCCGCACGGGCCGCCTTCAGATCCTGCACCGGGACGAGCTTCTCGGCCTCCTCGGCCAGCTCCTCCTTGAGCTTCAGGTTCTCCGTCTGCTCCGCGTCGCGCTCGGCGAAGACCGAGCCGCGCGCCGCGAAGAACACGTCCTGGGCGCCGCGGAAGCGGTTCCACAGGTCGTCCTCGTGCTCGCGCTGGGCGCGGCCCGCGGCCTTCCAGTCCGCCATCAGCTCGCGGTAACGGGCCGCCGTCGGGCCCCAGTCCGCCGAAGCGGACAGCGACTCGGCCTCCGCGACCAGCTTCTCCTTGGTCTTGCGGGCCTCCTCGCGCTGCGCGTCCAGCGAGGCGAAGTGCGCCTTGCGCCGCTTGGAGAACGCGGAGCGGGCATGCGAGAAGCGGTGCCACAGCTCGTCGTCCGACTTGCGGTCGAGTCGCGGCAGCCCCTTCCACGTGTCCACCAGGGCGCGCAGCCGTTCCCCGGCTGCCCGCCACTGGTCGCTCTGCGCCAGCTCCTCGGCCTCGACAACCAGCGCGTCCTTGGCGTGCCGCGCCTCGTCGGACTGCTTGGCCCGCTGGACCTTGCGTTCCTCACGGCGCGCGTCGACCGTCTCCACGAGCTTGTCCAGCCGCACCTTCAGCGCCGCCAGATCGCCGACCGCGTGGTGGGCGTCCACCTGCTCACGGATGTGATCGATGGCGGTCTGGGCGTCCTTCGCCGACAGGTCGGTGGTCTTCACTCGCTTTTCGAGGAGGCCGATCTCGACAACCAGGCCTTCGTACTTGCGCTCGAAGTAGGCCAGCGCCTCATCAGGGGTGCCGGCCTGCCAGGAACCGACGACCTGCTCGCCGTCGGCCGTACGCACGTACACGGTCCCCGTCTCGTCGACGCGGCCCCACGGGTCGCTGCTCACAGCGCCTCCTCCACATGATGCCTGTGTGGGGCGTCACGCCCCCTGGCATCGTCCACAGTTTCGTCACGGCCAACATAGGCGACCGGCGGGGCGGCTGTCCGCATCCCGCGCGACCGAAATTAAGCAGCTGGCGGTCAGGATTTCGTCACGGTCATCTTGTTGATGACGACGGTCGCGTTGGGTGCGCCGTCGCCCTGGCCCGTACTCTCGCCGGCGGCCGCGATCTTCTTGAGGACCGTCATGCCGGACTTGGAAATAGTTCCGAACGGTGTGTAACTGGGCGGAAGCTGACTGTCCTGGTACACCAGGAAGTACTGGCTGCCGCCGGTGTGCTTCTGGCCGGTGTTGGCCATGGCGATGGTGCCCGCCGGGTACACGCCGCCCTTCAGCGTCGTGTCCTTCAGGTTCTCGTCCGGGATCGTGTAACCGGGACCGCCGGAGCCCTGGGCCGTCGGGTCACCGCACTGCAGCACGTAGATGTTGTTCGTGGTGAGCCGGTGGCACATGGTGTGGTCGAAGAAGCCCTTGCCCGCGAGGTACTCGAACGAGTTCACCGTGTGCGGGGCGGCGGCCGCCTTGAGAGCGATGTCTATGTCGCCGCAGGTCGTCGCCATCTTCATGGTGTAGTCCGCGGACTTGTCGATGGTGACCGCCGGCTCCTTCTTCCAGCTCAGCGACTTCACCTTGCCCTCGGCGGGCTTCTCGCACGGATCGGGCGCCTTGCTCGGCGTGGCGCTCGGCGTCACCTCGGCGCCCGCGTTGGCCTTCTTGTCGTCGCCCTTGAAGACCCCGGTCGCGTACGACAGCGCACCGCCCGCGACGACCACGCCGACGACCGACGCGATCACCGCGTTGCGTGTATGGGTCTTGCGTCGCGCCGATGTGCGGCGCTGCTGCTGTCGCAAGAACTTCTCCCGGGCGAGCTGACGCCGCCGCTGTTCCTGGCTGACCACCGGGTTTCTCCTCATGCGTCTCGTACGTCGTGTGGGACGCGTGCGTCTTGTGAGCCGACCGCCTGCGTGTGCCCCGTACCGTATATGGGTTCGCTGAGGAATCGGCAGCGCCGGTAGGCTCTGATCCACAGCCACCCGCCCCGTACGACACCAGCGCGTACGCCACCACGAAGGACGATCGTGCTCATTGCCGGGTTCCCCGCCGGGGCCTGGGGGACCAACTGTTACCTGGTCGCCCCCGCCGCGGGTGAGGAGTGCGTGATCATCGACCCGGGCCATCAGGCCGCCCAGGGAGTCGAGGACGCACTCAAGAAGCATCGGCTCAAGCCCGTCGCGGTCATCCTCACCCATGGCCACATCGACCACGTCGCCTCGGTCGTCCCGGTGTGCGGAGCGCACGACGTACCGGCCTGGATCCACCCCGAGGACCGGTACATGATGAGCGACCCCGAGCGGGCGCTCGGCCGGTCCATCGGAATGCCGCTGATGGGCGAGCTGACCGTGGGGGAGCCGGACGACGTGCGGACACTGACCGACGGCGCCGAGCTGAAGCTGGCGGGTCTCGACCTCTCCGTCGCGCACGCGCCGGGCCATACGAAGGGGTCGGTGACGTTCCGGATGCCCGAGAGCGCGGACATCCCGTCCGTGTTCTTCTCCGGGGATCTGCTCTTCGCCGGCTCCATCGGACGCACCGACCTGCCGGGCGGCGACATGGACGAGATGCTCGACTCGCTGGGCCGTGTGTGCCTGCCGCTCGACGACTCGACCGTGGTGCTGTCCGGCCACGGCCCCCAGACGACCATCGGCCAGGAGCGCGCCGCCAACCCGTATCTGCGGCAAGTGGCGGCGAGCCGCCAAGAACGCGGAGTGGACCCGACCTCCGCTCCTCGACGAGGAATGTGACGAGACTTCCGTGAGCACCTTCAAGGCCCCCAAGGGCACGTACGACCTGATCCCGCCGGACAGCGCCAAGTTCCTCGCGGTCCGCGAGGCCATCGCCGCGCCCCTGCGCAACTCCGGCTACGGCTACATCGAGACGCCCGGTTTCGAGAGCGTCGAACTGTTCGCGCGCGGTGTCGGTGAGTCCACCGACATCGTGACCAAGGAGATGTACGCCTTCGAGACCAAGGGCGGCGACAGGCTGGCCCTGCGCCCCGAGGGCACCGCCTCCGTGCTGCGCGCGGCCCTTGAGGCCAACCTGCACAAGCTGGGCAACCTCCCCGTCAAGCTCTGGTACTCGGGCTCGTACTACCGCTACGAGCGCCCCCAGAAGGGCCGTTATCGCCACTTCTCCCAGGTGGGTGCCGAGGCGATCGGAGCCGAGGACCCGGCGCTCGACGCCGAGCTGATCATTCTGGCGGACCAGGCGTACCGGTCGCTCGGCCTGCGCGACTTCCGCATCCTGTTGAACAGCCTGGGCGACAAGGAGTGCCGCCCCGTCTACCGGGCCGCCCTGCAGGACTTCCTGCGCGGCCTCGAACTCGACGAGGACACGCTGCGCCGCGCGGAGATCAACCCGCTGCGCGTGCTCGACGACAAGCGCGAGGACGTCCAGAAGCAGCTCGGCGGGGCGCCGTTGCTGCGCGACTACCTCTGTGACGCCTGCAAGGCGTACCACGAGGAGGTGCGCGACCTGATCACGGCCGCGGGCGTCTCCTTCGAGGACGACCCGAGGCTGGTGCGCGGTCTCGACTACTACACGCGCACCACGTTCGAGTTCGTGCACGACGGTCTCGGCTCGCAGTCCGCGGTGGGTGGCGGTGGCCGCTACGACGGGCTGTCCGAGATGATCGGCGGCCCCGCGCTGCCGTCCGTCGGCTGGGCGCTGGGTGTCGACCGTACGGTGCTGGCGCTGGAGGCCGAGGGCGTGGAGCTCGAACTCCCGTCGGCCACCAGTGTGTTCGCGGTGCCGCTCGGGGAGGAGGCCCGCCGGGTGCTCTTCGGTGTCGTCACGGAGCTGCGCAAGGCCGGTGTGGCCGCCGACTTCTCGTACGGCGCGAAGGGGCTCAAGGGCGCGATGAAGAACGCGAACCGCAGCGGGGCCCGCTATACGGTCGTCGCCGGCGAGCGTGATCTCGCCGAGGGTGTCGTGCAGCTCAAGGACATGGAGTCCGGGGAGCAGACGGCGGTCGCGGTCGACGCGATCGTGGCCGAACTGCGGTCGCGCCTGGGCTGAGGCGGACTCCTCCCGCCTCGGCCGCGGTCTCCGTCGGCCCCGGTTCTGCCGCCGCTCCTGCCCGTCCCGGTCCGGGGTTCCGCCCCGGGCCGGGCCCCTCGAACGCTTCATGCGTCGGGCGGGAGCCTCACTCCAGCAGCCCGAAGCGCATCGCGCTCGTCACCGCGGCAGTCCGGTCGTCCACGCCCAACTTCCCGAAGACCCGCAGCAGATGGGTCTTCACGGTGGACTCGCCGATGAAGAGCCGACGGCCGATCTCCGCGTTCGTACAGCCCTCGGCGACCAGCCGCAGGACCGCGGTCTCCCGCTCGGAGAGGCGGGGCCGCTCCGGCCTGGTGCGGAGCTGGTCGACCAGACGGGCGGCGACGGACGGGGCCAGCACGGTCTCGCCCCGCGCGGCGGCCCGTACGGCGTCCGCGAGTTCGGCGCGCGGCAGGTCCTTGAGCAGATACCCCGCGGCCCCGGCCTCCACCGCCCGCAGGATGTCCCGGTCCGTCTCGTACGTCGTCAGCACGATGACCCGGCAGGGCAGCCCGGCCTGCGTCATCCGCGTGATCGCGTCGACACCCCCGCCCTCGGGCATCCGCAGGTCCATGAGCACGATGTCGGGCAGGAGTTCGGCGGCCAGCGCCTCCGCGCGCGGCCCGCTGGACGCGTCGGCGACCACCTCGAGATCGGGCTCGGCGCTGAGCATCGCGCGCAGCCCTTCGCGTACGACGGGGTGGTCGTCGGCGAGGATGATCCGGATCACGCGTCACTCCTGGGGACGGGCAGGCGCACGGTGACGGTCGTCCCGTCGCCCGGCGCACTGCGGATCAGAGCCGTACCGCCCGCCTCGGCGGCCCGCGCGCGCAGCCCCGCGAGACCGTACCCGGCCACCGGCACGGCCGGGTCGAAACCGCGGCCGTCGTCGCGTACGGAGAGGGCCAGCGAACCGGCGGCGTACGTCAGTGAGACCGCGAGCGCGGGTGAACTCCCGGCGTGCTTGCGGGCGTTGGTCAGTGCCTCCTGGCACGAGCGGAGGATCACCACCTCGGAGCCCGCGGGCAGCGGACGTACCGGGCCGGTCACGTCGACGCTCGCGTCGTGGCGGGCGGCCAGCCGGCGCAGCGCGTCGGGCAGCGTGGCGCCGTCCAGGTCGGCGGGCGTACCCCCGGTGACCAGGGCCCGTGCCTCGGCGAGGTTCTGCCGGGCGGTCTCGTCCATCAGGGCCAGATGGCGGCGGGCCTGCGGCAGATCGTGGTCGAGTTCGGCCTCGACGGCCTGGACCAGCATCAGCAGGCTGGTGAAGCCCTGCGCGAGTGTGTCGTGGATCTCGCGGGAGAACCGTTCGCGCTCGGCCAGCGCACCGTGCGCGGCCGAGAGCCGGGCGATCTCGTGCCGACTGGCGTCCAACTCGGTGATCAGCGCGGCCCGTTCCCGGCTCTGCTCCATGATCCGGATGATCCAGCTGCCCAGGGCCGTCGAGAACACGAGCGTGACCACGGCGAAGACCGTGTTGAAGAAGAGGTCCTGCCCCTCGGGCCGCCACAGCAGGGCCCAGCCCGCCACCGGCGCGATGTTGATGACGGTCGTGGCGGCGAACGCCCGGCGCAGCCGCAGGGCGATGAAGCACTGGGGGATGAGCGCGAAGGTCATCAGGCGGGTCTCGCCCACCAGCACCCCGGGGGGCAGGAACAGCAGGACCGCGCCCGCGATGTAGCCGAGGGCGCGGCGCTCGTCGGGGTCGTCGGCCGTGAGGACGGGGCGCCCGACCAGCAGGTACCAGGGGATCAGCAGCAGAAGCAGCCCGCCGGCCGCGAGACGGACGTGCCACCCCGGGTGCGCCGTGCCGAGCACGAACACCAGGGTGGCCACCCACACGATCGCGAAGTACGAGTCCCAGAGCCGGAACGAGAGCTCCCAGGTGTTCGACGCGCGGGCCCCGCCCGGTGCCGGACTCACCTCGTCCGGCACCGGGTCGGGGCGCGCGGCCGGAGTTCTCATCCGTCGCGCCGGGTCTTCCAGCGGAAGGTCAGCAGACACAGCAGCAATCCTCCGACGCACCAGGCCCCGAGCACCAGGGCGATCCGTCCGAACTCCCAGCCGCCCGCCTGTTCGAGGACCTTGGCGGACTCGGGCAGGAACACCCCGCGCAGCCCCTGGCACATCCACTTGAGGGGGAACAGCGCGCCGATGTTCAGCATCCAGTCCGGGATGGTGTCGATGGCGATGTAGACGCCGGAGATGAACTGGAGGACCAGGAAGGGCAGGACGACCACCGACGTGGCACTCCTGCCGGACTTCGGGACCGAACTGATCGCTATGCCCAGCAGGGCGCAGGCCGTGAGACCCAGGACGAAGATCCAGCCGAAGTCCGCCCACCTGCCGAGGTCCGAGGGCAGCTCGACGTCGTACAGCGTGGTGCCGACGAGGAGCAGGATCGCCGTCTCCAGGGCGCCGGTCACGAGAACCAGCCAGATCTTGCCCAGGAAGTACGCGGCCGGCGGCATCGGTGTGCCGCGCAGCCGGCGCAGCACCCTCTCGTCCCGTTCGATCGCGATCGAGATGCCGAGGGACTGGAAGCTGGTCGACATGATGCCCGCGGCCATCATCGCCGGGACGTACAGCTGGGAGGCGGTGATGCCCGCTCCCTTGACGTCGTCGCTGAAGATCGACGCGAACAGGAACAGGAAGACGACCGGGAAGGCGAAGGTGAACACCACCTGGTCGCGCTGCCGGAAGAACTGCCGGATCTCCAGAGCGCCGCGCCGCAGCCCCAGTCCCCAGGTGCCGGGCAGCCTGCCGGCCGTGGTCCTCGTGCGCACGCGTACGTCGGTCGTGGTCATCGCGCGTCCTCCAGGCCGGTCAGTCGCAGATAGACGTCCTCCAGGGTGGGGCGGCTCACTCGCAGTCCCGGGATCTCCCCGTCGAAGCGCCGCGTGAGCGCGGCGACGGTCCTGGTGGGGGTGTCCGTGCGTTCGCTGCGCGGGCTGCCGTCGGCCTCCGTCCACTCGACCGTGGCCTCGGTGCCGAAGCGCTCGCGCAGCGCGGCCGGTTCGCCCTCGGCGACCACTCGGCCCCGCGCGACGATGGCCAGCCGGTCCGCGAGGGCCTCCGCCTCCTCCAGGTAGTGCGTGGTCAGGAGGATGGTCGTGCCCTCGTCGGCCAGTCTGCGGATCAGCTCCCAGAACTGCCGTCGCGCCGCCGGGTCGAAGCCCGTCGTCGGCTCGTCCAGGAGCAGCAGCTCGGGGCCGCCGATCACACCGAGAGCCACGTCGAGACGCCGGCGCTGACCGCCCGACAGCGACTTGATCCTGCTGCCCGCCTTCTCCTCCAGACCGACCAGGCCGATGACTTCCCCGGGATCACGGGGATTCGGGTAGTAACGGGAGAAATGCCGCACTGTCTCGCCCACCGTCAACTCGGCGGGCGCGGATTCGTCCTGCCAGACGATCCCGACGCGTGAGCGCCACGCGCGCGTGGCGGTCGCCGGGTCCGAGCCGAGCACGGAGACCTCGCCCGCGTCCCGCCGACGGTTGCCCTGGAGGATCTCCACGGTGGTGCTCTTGCCCGCGCCGTTCGGTCCGAGCAGGCCGAACACCTCGCCCTGCCGGATGCCGAGATCGATGCCGTCGACGGCGGTCACGTCCCCGTACTGCTTGCGCAGCCCCCGCACGTCCACCGCGAGTTGATCCGCGTCTGTTGTCATGCCGACGAGCCTTCCGCCGAACCGAACGCTCCGGGACGACCGTGCGTACCTTCTTATGTCCACCGAACGGTGGACAAGCGGACGCGTGCGGCACAATGAGCCTGTCCGCAGGCCCCTTCGAAGCTACGGAAACGGCGTGATGAGCGAGACGACAGTCAAGGACGTCCCGACCGACCGGAAACGCCCAGCCGCTCCCCGGACGGTCGGTGGCAGCCGTGCCCTCGCCCTGCTGCTGGTGATCACGGGTGCGGCCGGTCTCCTTGCCGCGTGGGTCATCACGATCGACAAGTTCAAGCTGCTGGAGAACCCGAACTTCGTTCCGGGGTGCAGCCTGAACCCGGTCGTCTCCTGCGGCAACATCATGAAGAGCGACCAGGCCTCGGCCTTCGGCTTCCCGAACCCCATGATGGGGCTCGTCGCCTACGGCATCGTGATCTGCGTCGGCGTGAGCCTGCTCGCCCGGGCCACCTTCCCGCGCTGGTACTGGCTGACCTTCAACGCGGGCACGCTCTTCGGTGTCGGATTCTGCACCTGGCTCCAGTTCCAGTCGCTGTACCGGATCAACTCGCTGTGCCTGTGGTGCAGCCTGGCCTGGGTCGCCACGATCATCATGTTCTGGTACGTGACCTCCTTCAACGTCCGCAACGGCTTCCTGCCGGCCCCGCGCTGGGTGAAGAGCTTCTTCGGCGAGTTCACCTGGGTCCTGCCGACGCTGCACATCGGCATCATCGGCATGCTGATCCTGACCCGCTGGTGGGACTTCTGGACCAGCTGACGGCCCTGCCGGGATTGTCAGTGCTGTGACATAGGGTTCTTGACGTGGAGCCCGACCTGTTCACCGCCGCGGCAGAAGAACGCCAGGAGAAGGACCCGTCCAGCAGCCCCCTGGCGGTGCGGATGCGTCCGCGCACCCTCGACGAAGTCGTGGGGCAGCAGCATCTGCTGAAGCCGGGCTCGCCCCTGCGCAGACTCGTCGCGGAGGGGAGCGGCGGCCCGGCCGGCCCGTCCTCGGTGATCCTCTGGGGTCCGCCCGGCACCGGCAAGACGACCCTCGCGTACGTCGTCTCGAAGGCCACCGACAAGCGTTTCGTGGAACTCTCCGCGATCACCGCGGGCGTGAAGGAAGTGCGCGCGGTCATCGAAGGAGCCCGCCGCGCCACCGGCGGCTACGGCAAGGAGACCGTTCTCTTCCTGGACGAGATCCACCGCTTCAGCAAGGCCCAGCAGGACTCCCTGCTCCCCGCCGTGGAGAACCGCTGGGTGACGCTGATCGCCGCGACCACCGAGAACCCGTACTTCTCGGTGATCTCGCCACTGCTCTCCCGCTCCCTCCTCCTCACCCTCGAACCGCTCACCGACGACGACCTGCGCGGCCTGCTGCGCCGGGCGCTCACCTCGGAGCGCGGTCTCAAGGAAGCCGTCGCCCTGCCGGAGGACGCCGAGGAGCACCTGCTGAGGATCGCCGGCGGGGACGCCCGCCGCGCCCTGACCGCCCTGGAGGCCGCGGCCGGCGCGGCCCTCGACAAGGGCGAGCCGGAGATCACCCTCCAGACGCTGGAGGAGACGGTCGACCGCGCCGCCGTGAAGTACGACCGCGACGGCGACCAGCACTACGACGTGGCGAGCGCGCTCATCAAGTCCATCCGCGGCTCCGACGTGGACGCCGCCCTGCACTACCTGGCCCGGATGATCGAGGCGGGCGAGGACCCCCGTTTCATCGCCCGCCGGCTGATGATCTCCGCCAGCGAGGACATCGGCCTCGCCGACCCGAACGCGCTGCCCATAGCCGTCGCCGCCGCCCAGGCGGTCGCGATGATCGGCTTCCCCGAGGCCGCGCTCACCCTCAGCCACGTCACCATCGCCCTCGCCCTGGCCCCGAAGTCCAACGCCGCGACCATGGCGATCGGCGCCGCCATGGAGGACGTGCGCAAGGGCCACGCGGGTCCGGTGCCGACCCATCTGCGCGACGGGCACTACAAGGGCGCAGCCAAGCTGGGGCACGCCCAGGGGTACGTGTATCCGCACGACCTGCCCGAAGGCATCGCAGCCCAGCAGTACGCGCCGGAGGAGCTCAAGAGCCGGGAGTACTACACGCCGACCCGGCACGGGGCCGAGGCGCGCTACGCCGACGCGGTGGAGTGGACCAGGAAGCGCCTCGGTAGAGGGCGGTCCTGACCACCCTGTAGCATGGCTCGAAGCGCTGCGTCCCGTGTCCGGCTCCGGTCGGCATCACCCAACGGGACATGCAGCCGGAACCTCGAAGCCGTACTCGTACGACGAGGGGATCCAGGAGCGTCGCGCACCGTCGGAGGTGTCGCGGGCTGCCCACCACCACCCGGTTTCCGGGAACGGTCGGTGGGCTACTCGTGTGCTGCACGTTGTGCCCAGACCAGGGAGCGGCTGCCCGGCAGGTCCACCAGGACCCGCGGGGTTTCCCAGGCTGCGGATGCGACCTCCTTTAACCCGGGTGAGCCGGAAAAAGGAAAGAGATACAAACAGTGGCGAATCAGTCCCGCCCCAAGGTCAAGAAGTCGCGTGCGCTCGGTATCGCGCTGACCCCGAAGGCCGTCAAGTACTTCGAGGCCCGCCCCTACCCGCCGGGCGAGCACGGCCGTGGCCGCAAGCAGAACTCGGACTACAAGGTCCGTCTGCTCGAGAAGCAGCGTCTGCGCGCGCAGTACGACGTGTCCGAGCGCCAGCTCGTCCGCGCCTACGAGCGTGCCTCCAAGGTCCAGGGCAAGACCGGTGAGGCCCTGATCATCGAGCTGGAGCGTCGTCTCGACGCGCTGGTCCTTCGTTCGGGCATCGCCCGCACGATCTACCAGGCCCGCCAGATGGTCGTTCACGGCCACATCGAGGTCAACGGCCAGAAGGTCGACAAGCCCTCGTTCCGCGTCCGTCCCGACGACGTCGTGATGGTCCGCGAGCGCAGCCGCAGCAAGACGCTGTTCGAGGTTTCCCGCGCGGGCGGCTTCGCCCCCGACGGTGAGACCCCGCGCTACCTCCAGGTGAACCTCCCGGCCCTGGCGTTCCGCCTGGACCGTGAGCCGAACCGCAAGGAGATCCCGGTGATCTGCGACGAGCAGCTCGTCGTCGAGTACTACGCCCGCTGATCTTCTTCCGGCGGACGTGGCACCACCTGCGCGTCAGTGTCAGCCCGTCGTCTCCCCGCCCTTCGAGGTGGGCGAGACGGCGGGCTTTCGCGTGTCCGGGGGCCACCTGCGCGGCGACGGCACCGCCCCGAGCGGCAGCGCCCCGGCCCCGCCGAGCGCCCGGGCGACCGCCGCGTCCTGCCCGAGCAGCTCTCCCGCCCGTACGCACTCCTCGTACCGCTCGTCGCCCAGCCGCTCCCGGGCCAGGGCCGCGCAGCGCTCGTGCGGCGCGTTGTAGTACGCCGAGCCGAACAACGGCAGGCCCACGGACGGCCACATCCGCGACGCCGCCCCCTGGAGCAGCGCGGCCTCGGCCGGATCGCCCTCCACCGCCGTGACCAGGGCGAGCAGCTCGACCGCGAGGACGGCGCCGAGCAGATCGTGGAAGCTGTGCGCGATACCGAGGCCCTGTTCCAGGAGATCCCGGGCCCGTGCCTGGTCGCCCTCGACCTGGGCCTGGTACGCCAGGACGTACAGCGCGTACGCCAGCGCCCAGCGTTCCCCGTGGTCCTCGCAGACCCGGCGGACGTCCTCGCACAGGTTCACGGCGCCCGGCATGTCGCCCTGGAAGGCGAGCGCCATCGCCAGCTCGACCTGGCCCATCAGCACATTGCTGTTGAGCTCGCCGATCTCGTGGTAGCGGTCCAGCGCCGAGCGCAGCAGGGTCTCGGCGCGCCTCATGTCGTCCGTGACCAGGGCCAGACAGCCGGTGCGGTGCTCGGCGTACGCGACCGCGACGGCGTTCTCGGAGCGCTCCGCCTCCTCACGGCACTCCTGGAGCGCGGACAGCGCGGGCACCGAGTCGCCTTGGAGGACCGCCACATAGCCGAGCACCCACAGGGCCTTCAGCCGAGACTGATCACGGTCGCCGTCGAGCTCGACACTGCGCTCCAGCCAGTGCCGGCCCTCCGAGAGCCGACCGCAGCCGACCCAGTAGAACCACAGGGCGCCCGCCAGATACTGGCCCAGATGCGCCTCGTCCGGCTCGGTCAGCGAGTACTCCAGCGCACAGCGCAGATTCGGCAGCTCCGTCTCGACACGCGCCGCCACCTCGCCCTGCCGCGGCGAGAACCAGTCCAGCTCGCACCAGGTGGCCAGGCCCATGTACCAGTCGCGGTGCCGGCGCCGCAGCCGCTCCGCGTCGCCCGTGGCCGTCAGCCAGTCCGCGCCGTAGGCCCGGACCGTGTCCAGCATCCGGTAGCGCACACCCGCCGCCGTCTCCTCGCGCGACAGCACCGACTGCGCGAGCAGGGCGCCGAGCACATCGAGGACGTCGTCGGCGTGCAGTCCGTCCCCGCTGCACACGTACTCGGCGGCCTCCAGGTCGAACTGCCCGGCGAACACCGACAGCCGTGACCACAGCAGCCGTTCCCCCGGAGTGCACAGTTCATGGCTCCAGCCGATCGCCGTCCGCAGCGTCTGGTGCCGGGGCGGCGTGTCACGCCCCCCACCGGTCAGCAGCCGGAACCGGTCCTCCAGCCGGGCGAGCAGCTGCGCGGGGGAGAGGGCGCTGAGGCGTCCCGCCGCCAGTTCCACCGCCAGCGGGATGCCGTCCAGGCGCCGGCACAGCTCCTGTACGTCCGACCGGTTCCCGTCGTCCAGCGCGAACCCGGGCACCCGGGCCGCCGCCCGGTCCGCGAACAACTGCGCCGCCTCCTCCGTGGCCAGCGGAGCCAGCGGGAACACCTGCTCGCCCCCGACGTCCAGCGGTCTGCGGCCCACGGCCAGCACCCGCAGCCCGGGCGCCCGCCGCAGCAACTCGCCCACCAGCGAGGCGCTCACGTCCACCAGGTGCTCGAAGCCGTCGAGGACGAGGAGGAGCCGGCGTCCGGCGAGATGGTCGAGCAGCACCTGCCGCGGAGGCTTCGCGGTGTGGTCCGTCAGACCGAGGGCCTCGACCACCGCGTACTCGACGAGTTCCGGGTCGAGCACCGCGGACAGATCCACCCGCCACACCCCGTCGCGTCCGTCCGTCCGCGCCGCCGCGTGGGCCGCGAACCGTGACTTGCCGACGCCTCCCATACCGGTCACGGTGACCAGGCGGACCGTCTTCAGCACCTCGGCCAGCCGCGCGAGTTCGGTGGAGCGCCCCACGAACGTGTCGAGTTCCAGGGGCAGATTGCCAGGTTCCGCAGGACCGGAGCGCCGGGCGCGGTGAGAACGCTGCATGAGATACGGAGCGTACTGACCTGTTAGCGCTCCGTACAATCGCTTCGGGCAACTTCACGCGCCGGAGCCGTTAATGCGGTACGGAGCGGCGGCCCCGGCGCGATAGGCTCGGGGGACGACTTTTCGATGTTCAGGCACGCAGTCAGGGAGCGGGTGCACAGTGTCCGGTGGTGAGGTGGCCGGGATTCTGGTGGCCGTCTTCTGGGCGATCCTGGTCTCCTTCCTCGCCGTCGCGCTGGCGAGGCTGGCCCAGACGCTCAGGGCGACCACCAAGCTCGTGGCGGACGTGACCGACCAGGCCGTCCCGCTTCTGGCAGACGCCTCCTCGGCCGTGCGCTCCGCGCAGACGCAGATCGACCGGGTCGACGCCATCGCGTCGGACGTCCAGGAGGTCACGTCGAACGCCTCGGCGCTGTCGACGACCGTCGCCTCCACGTTCGGCGGCCCGTTGGTCAAGGTCGCGGCGTTCGGCTACGGCGTGCGCCGGGCCATCGGAGGCCGTCGTGAGAATGTGCCCGACAAAGCGTCCCGGCGTACCGTGATCGTGGGCCGCACCGTCCCGTCCGCGCGGCGGGGAAAGCGGAAGAAGGACTGACGCAGCGATGTTCCGCCGTACGTTCTGGTTCACCGCAGGCGCAGCCGCGGGTGTATGGGCCACCACCAAGGTCAACCGCAAGCTCAAGAAGCTGACCCCCGAGAGCCTCGCGGCACAGGCCGCCAACAAGGCGATCGACGCGGGGCACCGGCTCAAGGAGTTCGCGCTCGACGTCCGCGACGGGATGGCCCAGCGAGAGGCCGAACTCGGCGAGGTGCTCGGTCTGAACGAGCGCCCGGACCCCGAACTGCCCGCGCAGCGCCGTGCCGCCGCGATCGGCGACGCCCAGCAGTCCGGCAACAACAAGCAGATCAAGTACATCGAGAACACGACGTACTCGTACAACCGGAATGAGGACCACTGATGGAGTCGGCTGAAATCCGCCGCCGCTGGTTGAGCTTCTACGAGGAGCGCGGTCACACCGTCGTCCCTTCGGCGTCGCTCATCGCGGACGACCCGACTCTGCTCCTGGTCCCCGCCGGCATGGTCCCCTTCAAGCCGTACTTCCTCGGTGAGGTCAAGCCGCCGTGGTCGCGGGCCACCAGCGTGCAGAAGTGCGTGCGCACGCCCGACATCGAAGAGGTCGGCAAGACCACGCGGCACGGCACGTTCTTCCAGATGTGCGGCAACTTCTCCTTCGGCGACTACTTCAAGGAAGGCGCCATCACCTACGCCTGGGAGCTGCTCACCTCGCCCCAGGACAAGGGTGGTTACGGCCTCGACCCCGAGCGCCTGTGGATCACGGTCTACCTCGACGACGACGAGGCCGAGTCCATCTGGCGCGACAAGATCGGTGTCCCGGCCGAGCGCATCCAGCGCCTGGGCAAGAAGGACAACTACTGGTCCATGGGCGTCCCGGGACCCTGTGGCCCGTGTTCCGAGATCAACTACGACCGCGGCCCCGAGTTCGGCGTCGAGGGCGGCCCGGCCGTCAACGACGAGCGCTACGTGGAGATCTGGAACCTGGTCTTCATGCAGTACGAGCGCGGCGAGGGCACCTCGAAGGACGACTTCGAGATCCTCGGCGACCTGCCCAGCAAGAACATCGACACCGGCCTCGGCATGGAACGCCTCGCCATGATTCTGCAGGGCGTGCAGAACATGTACGAGATCGACACCTCCATGGCCGTCATCAAGAAGGCCACCGAGCTGACGGGCGTCGAGTACGGCGCCGCTCACGAATCCGACGTCTCGCTGCGCGTGGTCACCGACCACATGCGCACCTCCGTGATGCTCATCGGCGACGGCGTGAGCCCCGGCAACGAGGGCCGCGGCTATGTGCTGCGCCGCATCATGCGCCGCGCCATCCGCAACATGCGGCTGCTCGGTGCCTCCGGTCCCGTCGTCAAGGACCTCATCGACGTCGTGATCGAGATGATGGGCCAGCAGTACCCGGAACTGGTCGGCGACCGGCAGCGGATCGAGACCGTGGCCCTCGCCGAGGAGGCCGCCTTCCTCAAGACGCTGAAGGCCGGCACCAACATCCTCGACACGGCCATCACCGACACCAAGGACTCCGGCGGCACGGTCCTCGCCGGCGACAAGGCCTTCCTGCTCCACGACACATGGGGCTTCCCGATCGACCTCACCCTCGAAATGGCCGCCGAACAGGGCCTGTCGGTGGACGAGGACGGCTTCCGCCGCCTGATGAAGGAGCAGCGGGACAAGGCCAAGGCCGATGCCCGGGCCAAGAAGACCGGCCACGCCGACCTCGGCGCCTACCGTCAGATCGCCGACGCCTCCGGCGAGACCGACTTCATCGGCTACGACCGCACCGAGGCCGAGTCGACGATCGTCGGCATCCTCGTCGACGGTGTCTCCTCCCCGGCCGCCACCGAGGGCGACGAGGTCGAGATCGTCCTCGACCGCACCCCGTTCTACGCCGAGGGCGGCGGTCAGATCGGTGACACGGGCCGCATCCGGGTCGACACCGGTGCCGTCATCGAGATCCGCGACTGCCAGAAGCCCGTCCCGGGCGTGTACGTCCACAAGGGCGTCGTCCAGGTCGGCGAGGTCACCGTCGGCGCCAAGGCCCAGGCCACCATCGACGTACGCCGTCGTACGGCCATCGCCCGCGCCCACTCGGCCACGCACCTCACGCACCAGGCGCTGCGCGACGCTCTCGGCCCGACGGCCGCCCAGGCCGGTTCCGAGAACCAGCCCGGCCGCTTCCGCTTCGACTTCGGTTCCCCGTCCGCCGTCCCGACGGCCGTGATGACGGACGTCGAGCAGCAGATCAACGAGGTGCTCGCCCGCGACCTGGACGTGCACGCCGAGATCCTGAGCCTCGACGAGGCCAAGAAGCAGGGCGCGATCGCCGAGTTCGGCGAGAAGTACGGCGAGCGCGTCCGCGTCGTGACCATCGGCGACTTCTCCAAGGAGCTGTGCGGCGGCACGCACGTGCACAACACCGCCCAGCTCGGCCTGGTCAAGCTGCTCGGCGAATCGTCCATCGGCTCCGGCGTGCGGCGCATCGAGGCCCTGGTCGGCGTCGACGCGTACAACTTCCTGGCCCGTGAGCACACGGTCGTCGCCCAGCTCCAGGAACTGGTCAAGGGCCGCCCGGAGGAGCTTCCGGAGAAGGTCTCCGCCATGCTCGGCAAGCTGAAGGACGCCGAGAAGGAGATCGAGAAGTTCCGCGCGGAGAAGGTCCTGCAGGCCGCCGCCGGTCTCGTGGAGTCCGCCAAGGACGTCAACGGCGTCGCCCTGGTCACCGGCCAGGTCCCGGACGGCACGGGCGCCGACGACCTGCGCAAGCTGGTCCTCGACGTACGCGGCCGCATCCAGGGCGGACGGGCCGCTGTCGTGGCCCTGTTCACCGTGGCCGGCGGCAAGCCGCTGACGGTCATCGCCACCAACGAGGCCGCCCGCGAGCGCGCCCTGAAGGCCGGAGAGCTGGTCCGTGCCGCCGCCAAGACCCTCGGCGGCGGAGGTGGCGGCAAGCCGGACGTCGCCCAGGGTGGTGGCCAGAACCCCGCCGCCATCGGTGAGGCCATCGACGCGGTTCAGCGCCTCGTCGCCGAGACGGCCAAGTAAGGGCCGCGGACATGCGCAGAGGACGTCGGCTCGCGATCGACGTCGGGGACGCCCGGATCGGGGTCGCCTCGTGCGACCCCGACGGGATCCTCGCGACACCGGTGGAGACGGTCCCGGGGCGTGACGTCCCGGCCGCCCACCGCCGGTTGAGGCAGCTCGTGGAGGAGTACGAGCCGATCGAGGTCGTCGTCGGGCTCCCTCGCTCCCTCAAGGGGGGCGAGGGTCCTGCCGCGGTCAAGGTCCGTGCCTTCGCCCAGGAGCTCGCGGGCGGGATCGCTCCCGTACCGGTGCGGCTCGTGGATGAGAGGATGACCACGGTGACGGCCAGTCAGGGTCTGCGCGCCTCGGGCGTGAAATCGAAGAAGGGCCGGTCGGTGATCGACCAGGCTGCCGCCGTCATCATTCTTCAGCAGGCCCTGGAATCCGAACGGGTGTCAGGTAAATCTCCCGGCGAGGGCGTCGAAGTGGTCATGTGATCGCGATACGGTAACGTTCCGCCCGATGCGGTGGCGTTCGAACAGCCATCGCACAGTAAAGAGGCGGACGGGAGCCGAGCCACACGAGCCGGCAGCTGCCGGCTCGCGGCCTGTAGGGGATCGATGACTGAGTATGGCCGGGGCCCAGGCTCCGAACCGTGGCATCCGGAGGACCCGTTGTACGGGGACGTCGGATGGGGCGGACAGGCCGCCGACGGCCAGTCCGCCTACGACGGCGGCCAGCCGCAGCACTATCCGCAGGAGCAGGCGCAGCAGGCGCAGCAGGGCGACTGGGGCCCGGGTCAGCAGCAGTACCCGTCCCAGGGGCAGCAGCAGTACCCCGGCCAGGGACAGCAGTACCCCGGTCAGGGTCAGCAGCAGTACCAGGGCCAGCAGCAGTACCCCGGCCAGGGCCAGCAGCAGTACCAGGACCAGCAGCAGTACCCCGGCCAGGGCCAGCAGGGGTACCAGGGTCAGGGACAGCAGCAGTACAACGGCCAGGGTCAGCAGCAGTACCCCGGTCAGGGTCAGCAGCAGTACCCGTCCCAGGGCGGGCAGCAGCAGTACGCCGACGGCGGCTGGAACACCGGGGCGCAGCCTCAGGTGCCCTACGCCGCCGACCCGGCCGACCCCTACGCGGGCCAGTACGCCGGTGAGCAGCCCGACTACTACGGCACCCCCGATGCCTACCCGCCGCCCGAGCCGCCGGCCCGGCGCCGCGCCGAGCCCAAGCCCGAGCGCGAGCCCGAACCCGATCCGGAGCCGGACTGGGACCCGGGACCGGACCAGGGCGAGCACGCCTTCTTCGCCGGTGGCGACGACGATGACGACGACCTCGACGACGATGACGACCCGAAGAAGGGCCGCGGCCGCGGTGACCGCAAGGGCCGGGGCGGCGGCACGGGCAAGAAGAAGCGCCGCAGCGGCTGCGCCTGCCTGGTGGTCGTCATGGTCTTCGGCGGCGGTCTCGCCGGAGTGGGGTATTTCGGATATCACTACTACGAGAATCGTTTTGGCTCGGCTCCCGATTACAGTGGCGACGGCACAGGGCAGGTGCCCGTCATCATCGTCAAGGGCGAGGGTGGCTACGTAATCGGCCAGAAGCTCAAGGCGCTCGGTGTCGTCAAGAGTGTGGACGCTTTCGTCTCCGCTCAGGCGGAGAATCCCAAGGGCAAGTCGATTCAGGCGGGCGCCTATCTCCTGCGGAAGGGGATGTCGGCCGCGAGTGCCGTCGACTTGATGCTCGACCCCAAGAGCCAGAACAATGTGACCGTGCCTGACGGCCTCCGCAATGTCGAGGTGTACGCGCGGATCGACACCAAGCTCGGACTTCCCGCCGGCACCACCGGCAAGGTCGCGAAGAAGGAATACAAGAGCCTGGGGCTCCCGGACTGGGCGAACAGCAACAAGGACATAAAGGATCCGCTGGAAGGATTCCTCTACCCGCTCACGTATCCCGCCGCCAAGGGCATGAAGCCCGAGACGGTGCTGAAGAGCATGGTGGCGCAGGCCAACAAGAAGTACGCCGCGATGGGGCTCGAGGCGAAGGCGAAGGCCCTCAAGCTCGATGATCCGCTGCAGGTGGTCACGGCCGCGAGCCTGGTCCAGGCCGAAGGCAAGACGCACGCCGACTTCCGGAAGATGGCCGAGGTCATCTACAACCGGCTGAAGTCCACCAACACCGAGACCAACCGGAAGCTGCAGTTCGACTCGACCTTCAATTACCTGAAGCGCCAGAGCAAGATTCGCATCAGTTCGTCCGAGATCAACAGCAATCCGGACCCGTACAACACCTACACTCACGCGGGTCTGCCGCCCGGTCCGATCGGCAACCCGGGTGCCGACGCCTTCAGGGCGGTGTTCAACCCCACGAAGGACGGCTGGCTGTATTTCGTGGCGACAGACGGTCAGAACAACACCGAATTCGCCAAGACCCTGGCCGAATTCCAGAAACTCAAGGACAAGTTCAATGCCAGCTCGGGCAATTGATGCCCGCAGGGCCGCGGTGCTCGGTTCTCCGATCGCCCACTCCCTCTCTCCGGTGCTGCACCGCGCCGCGTACCGCGAGCTGGGCCTCGGGGACTGGTCGTACGACCGCTTCGAGGTCGACGAGGACGCGCTGCCCGGGTTCTTCGAGGGCCTCGGACCGGAGTGGGCCGGGCTGTCGCTGACCATGCCGCTCAAGCGGGCCGTCATTCCACTGGTCGACGAGATCAGCGAGACGGCCGCCTCCGTCGAGGCGGTCAACACCGTCGTGTTCACGCAGGACGGGCGGCGCGTCGGCGACAACACCGACATCCCCGGGATGGTCGCCGCGCTGCGCGAGCGGGGGATCGAGCAGGTCGACTCGGCCGCCGTGCTCGGTGCCGGCGCCACCGCCTCCTCCGCGCTCGCCGCCCTCGCGCGGATCTGCACCGGTGAGGTCGTCGCGTACGTCCGCAGCAAGGAGCGGGCCGCAGAGATGCGGCAGTGGGGCGAGCGGCTCGACATCGAGGTGCGCACCGCGGACTGGGCCGACGCGGAACAGGCGCTGCGGGCGCCGCTGGTGATCGCCACGACTCCCGCCGGGACCACGGACGCGCTGGCCGCCGCCGCCCCCGAGCGCCCCGCGACCCTCTTCGACGTGCTGTACGACCCCTGGCCGACCGCCCTCGCGGCGCGCTGGTCGGCGTACGGCGGAGCCGTGGTCGGTGGACTCGACCTGCTCGTGCACCAGGCGGTGCTCCAGGTCGAGCAGATGACCGGGCGCAGCCCGGTCCCCGTGGACGCCATGAGAAGGGCGGGGGAACACGGGCTCGCCTCCCGTAAGATCCACTGAGTTCCGCAGGGGGCGGAGCGCAGGGCAGGGGGAGTCAGGTACATGACCGATGTGGCCACCGGGATGCCGCTGGCGTCCGGCAGGAGCGAGATCTTCGAGCTCGTCCTGAAGTTCATGCCCGACTGGGTGCAGTTCACGGTGCTCGGGTTGATCGTGCTCGCCGTCGTCGCCTCGTGGGCCCTCAAGCTCAAGCGCAAGATCCAGTACTGGCGTGCCGTGCGGACGGGTGCGCCCGTGCACGCCGCGGCACAGCACGGACAGGGACGTGGCGCGGACTACCTCGGCGCGTACGCCCCGCAGCAGAACCAGCCCGCGCAGACCCCGGCACCGGCCGGGCCCGGCGGTGCCGACTTCCTCGGCACCTACGCCCAGGGGCGCCAGGAGCAGGGGCAGGACCGGTCGCGCTGAGTCCGCCGTCCGCGATCGGCCGTCCCGCTTGATGGACCTGCGGCCGGTTCCCGCCGCCGGACGTGGGAGGATCGGAGACGGCGGGCCAGGGCCACGCACCCGGTCGCGCCGTCGCTGTACGCGAGGACGCGTGTACGCAGCAGCAGTACCAGGGCGCGAGCATGAGGAGCACCGTTGAGCAGGTTGCGCTGGCTGACCGCGGGGGAGTCCCACGGTCCCGCACTTGTCGCGACGCTGGAGGGCCTTCCGGCCGGCGTCCCGATCACCACGGAGATGGTGGCGGACCACCTCGCCCGGCGGCGCCTGGGCTATGGACGCGGTGCCCGGATGAAGTTCGAGCGCGACGAGGTCACCTTCCTCGGCGGCGTACGGCACGGCCTCACCATCGGTTCCCCGGTCGCCGTCATGGTCGGCAACACCGAGTGGCCCAAGTGGGAGCAGGTCATGGCGGCCGACCCGGTCGCCCCGGAGATCCTCGCCGACCTCGCCCGCAACGCCCCGCTGACCCGCCCCCGGCCCGGCCACGCCGACCTCGCCGGTATGCAGAAGTACGGCTTCGACGAGGCCCGGCCGATCCTGGAGCGCGCCTCCGCCCGCGAGACCGCGGCCCGCGTCGCGCTCGGCGCGGTCGCCCGCTCCTACCTGAAGGCGACGGCCGGGATCGAGATCGTCTCCCACGTCGTCGAGCTGGCCGCGGCCAAGGCGCCGTACGGCGTCTACCCGAAGCCTTCCGATGTGGAGAAGCTGGACGCCGACCCGGTGCGCTGCCTCGACGCCGACACCTCGAAGGCGATGGTCGCGGAGATCGACCAGGCCCACAAGGACGGCGACACGCTCGGCGGCGTCGTCGAGGTGCTCGCGTACGGCGTTCCGGTGGGCCTCGGCTCGCACGTGCACTGGGACCGTCGACTCGACGCCCGGCTCGCGGCCGCGCTCATGGGCATCCAGGCCATCAAGGGCGTCGAGGTCGGGGACGGCTTCGAACTCGCCCGGGTGCCCGGTTCGCAGGCGCACGACGAGATCGTCCACACCGAGGACGGCATCCGACGCTCCACCGGCCGCTCCGGCGGTACCGAGGGCGG
The DNA here is from genome assembly GCF_040611295.1 of Streptomyces sp. NPDC002935. Taxonomy (NCBI): domain Bacteria; kingdom Bacillati; phylum Actinomycetota; class Actinomycetes; order Kitasatosporales; family Streptomycetaceae; genus Streptomyces; species Streptomyces sp. NPDC002935. The sequence goes on along the minus strand of NZ_JBEXNW010000012.1, from coordinate 5,093 downwards.
TCTGACCACCGGCGAGCTGCTGCGCGTCCGCGCCGCGATGAAGCCGATCGCCACCGTGCCGCGCGCGCTGGCCACCATCGACGTCGCCACCGGCGAGGCCGCCAAGGCCCACCACCAGCGCTCCGACGTCTGCGCGGTCCCGGCCGCCGGCATCGTCGCCGAAGCCATGGTCGCCCTGGTCCTGGCCGACGCCGTCGCCGAGAAGTTCGGTGGCGACAGCGTCCCGGAGACCCGCAGGAACGTGCAGAGCTACCTCGAGAACCTGGCCATCCGGTGACCGCGCCGCAGCTGGTCCTGGTCGGCCCGATGGGGGTCGGCAAGTCCACGGTGGGCGCGCTCGTCGCCGAGCGGCTCCGCTGCGCCTACCGGGACACGGACGACGACATCGTGGCCGCCGAGGGCCGCACCGTCGCCGACATCTTCGTCGACGAGGGCGAGGACGCCTTCCGCGCCATCGAGAAGCAGGCGGTGCGCGAGGCGCTCGCCGGGCACGAGGGCGTGTTGGCGCTGGGCGGCGGTGCGATCCTCGACGAGGACACCCGCGCGCTGCTCGCCGGTCACCAGGTCGTCTACCTCTCCATGGACGTGGAGGAGGCGGTCCAGCGCACCGGACTGAACGCGGCCCGGCCGCTGCTCGCCGTCAACCCCCGCCGGCAGTGGCGCGAGCTGATGGAGGCACGCCGCCCCCTGTACACCGAAGTCGCACGCGCGGTCGTGGCGACCGACGGCCGTACCCCCGATGAGGTCGCCCAAGCGGTCCTCGACGCACTGGAGTTGAAGGAAGCATGAGCGAGGCAGTGACCCGTGTCCAGGTCGGCGGCACCGCGGGCACCGACCCCTACGAGGTCCTGGTCGGGCGTCAACTCCTCGGTGAGCTCGGCGGGTTGATCGGCGACAAGGCCAAGCGGGTCGCCGTGATCCACCCCGAGGCGCTCGCCGGCACCGGCGAGGCGCTCCGCGCCGACCTGGCGGAGCAGGGCTTCGAGACCGTCGCCATCCAGGTGCCGAACGCCGAGGAGGCCAAGACCGCCGAGGTCGCGGCCTACTGCTGGAAGGCGCTGGGCCAGTCCGGCTTCACCCGCACCGACGTCATCGTCGGCGTCGGCGGCGGTGCCACCACCGACCTGGCCGGTTTCGTGGCGGCGACCTGGCTGCGCGGGGTGCGCTGGATCGCCGTCCCCACCACCGTGCTCGCCATGGTCGACGCGGCGGTCGGCGGCAAGACCGGCATCAACACCGCCGAGGGCAAGAACCTCGTCGGCGCCTTCCACCCGCCCGCGGGTGTGCTCTGCGACCTGGCGGCGCTCGACTCACTGCCCGTCAACGACTACGTCTCCGGGCTCGCGGAGATCATCAAGGCCGGCTTCATCGCCGACCCGGCGATCCTGGAGCTCATCGAGTCCGACCCCGAGGCGGCCCGGACGCCCGCGGGCCCGCACACCGCCGAACTGATCGAGCGCTCCATCAAGGTCAAGGCCGAGGTGGTCTCCGGCGACCTCAAGGAGGCGGGGCTGCGCGAGATCCTCAACTACGGCCACACGCTCGCGCACGCCATCGAGAAGAACGAGCGCTACAAGTGGCGGCACGGCGCGGCCGTCTCCGTCGGTATGCACTTCGCCGCCGAACTCGGCCGTCTCGCGGGCCGGTTGGACGACGCGACCGCCGACCGGCACCGCACGATCCTGGAGTCCGTCGGTCTCCCGCTGAGCTACCGCTACGACCAGTGGCCCAAGCTCGTGGAGAACATGAAGGTCGACAAGAAGTCCCGTGGCGATCTGCTGCGCTTCATCGTCCTCGACGGGCTGGCCAAGCCGACCGTCCTGGAGGGCCCGGACCCGGCCGTCCTGCTCGCGGCGTACGGCGAGGTCGGCGAGTAGCGGTCGGCGCCCCGCGCGGACCTATGTTCCGAAGGACCCCTGCTCAACCTGTTTTGCCCCTCCCTCCCGGGCACTTCGCAGGCTCCCCGGCCGTTCACACAACGGCGGCCGGGGAAGGTACCGTTCGGTAGCGACGGGACCGGCGTCCCGTCCGTCAGCGCCCATTGCCTGTACGAGACGGAGTGGCACCGGATGCAGCACGCAGTGGGGGCTCCGCTGCCGCCGCCCCACCAGCCGGGGCAAGGACCGGCCGCCGGCTGGTCGCCGGCCGGACCGTACCCGGGGCCGCAGGGTCCCGCGCCCGCTCCGGGTTTCGCCGGAGCGCCGGTGCCGCCCGGGGCCCCACCCGCCCAGGCCCCCCAGCACCACCTGCCGCCGCACCAGATGCCCCCGCAGCCTCCGCAGCACCCTTCGGCGCAGCCCCCGCAGCACCGTCCCGTCCCGCCCGCGCCGGACACCACCGGGCATGTGCAGCTGCCCCCGGGCGCCCCGGTGGCCATGCCGAGCCCGCCGCCCGCCCCGGGCGCGCCCGATCCGGCGGCCACCACACTCGCGGTCCTGCTCATCGGCCCCGCGGGCGCCGGGAAGACCAGCGTCGCCAAGTACTGGGCGGACCACCGGCGGGTGCCCACGGCCCACATCAGCCTCGACGACGTACGCGAATGGGTGCGCTCGGGCTTCGCCGACCCCCAGTCGGGGTGGAACGACCATTCCGAGGCGCAGTATCGTCTCGCCCGCCGCACCTGCGGCTTCGCCGCTCGCAACTTCCTGGCCAACGGCATCTCGTGCATCCTCGACGACGCCGTCTTCCCGGACCGCCCTGTCGTCGGCCTCGGCGGCTGGAAGCGCCACGTCGGTCCCGGGCTGCTGCCGGTCGTGCTCCTGCCGGGCCTGGAAGTGGTCCTGGAGCGCAACGCCGAGCGTTCCGGGAACCGTCGGCTCAGCGACGAGGAGGTCGCGCGCATCCACGGCCGGATGGCCGGCTGGTACGGCTCCGGGCTCCCGATCATCGACAACTCGCAGCTCGACGTGGCCGCGACGGCCCGGGTCCTGGACGACGTCCTCGCGCGGTCGATCGCCAGCCCGCCGCAGTGGTGAGAGGGCCCCGCGTCCGCCCGTCGGGGCGCCGGGTTACCCGTCCGGCCCTCTGAACCGGCGACATCCGGCCACCGCTCGTACGCTCGGATCATGTCAGAGGTGTACGCGACCCGCAGAGAGCGGCTCCGGGAGCGCAGTACGGCGGGCGGCAGCGCGACCGCGCTCGTCACCCGCCCCGCCAACGTGAGGTATCTCGCCGGAGCGGCGCCGCACGGCTCCGTGCTCCTGCTCGGCAGGAGCGAGGACATCCTGCTGTGCGGCGGCCCGCCGACCGGTGAGGCCGGGGAAGGACGCCCGGACGAGGCACTGGACGTGCGGGTACTGCCGCGGGCCGGCGGCGATCCGGCCGTCGCGGCGGCCGGTCTGGCGGCCGGCCAGGGCGTCGAATCCCTCGCGGTCGAGGAACACCACCTGACCGTGACCCGGCACCGCGCCCTCGGCTCGGTCGCGCCGCGGCTGCGCCTGGCCGACCTGGGCGGCGCGGTGGAACAGCTGCGCGTGATCAAGGACGAGGAGGAGATCTCCTGTCTGCGGATCGGTGCCGAGATCGCCGACCAGGCGCTCGGCGAACTCCTCGAATCCATTCTCGTGGGCCGGACGGAACGCCATCTCGCCCTGGAACTGGAACGCCGGCTCGTCGACCACGGCGCCGACGGACCGGCCTTCGCGACCTCGGTCGGCACCGGCCCGAACTCGGGACGGCGCGGCCACCGGCCCACCGACCGGCGTGTCGAGGAAGGGGACTTCCTCTCCGTCTGCCTCGGCGCGACCTACCGCGGCTACCGGTGTGAGATCGGTCGTACGTTCGTGATCGGCACCTCGCCCGCCGACTGGCAGATCGAGCTGTACGACCTCGTCTTCGCCGCCCAGCGCGCCGGACGGGAGGCGCTGGCACCCGGCGCCGCCTACCGCGACGTGGACCGCGCGGCCCGCCAGGTTCTGGACTCCGCGGGCCATGCGGAAGGCCTTCCGGCGCTGACGGGGCACGGTGTCGGGCTCGAAATCGACGAGGACCCGCAGCTTGCCCCCGCGGCCATGGGTAAACTGGACGCTTGCGTGCCGGTCACCGTCGAACCGGGGGTCCACCTTCCGGGCCGGGGCGGTGTCAGGATCGATGACACGCTCGTCGTGCGCCCTGAGGCGGACGGCGGACCCGAGCTACTCACCATCACGACCAAGGAGCTGCTCGCGCTCTAGCTTTCAGAGCTGTGCGCGTGCGCCGGGGTCGTCCACGTCAGTCCAGGAGATTCCGCAACCGTGGCTTCCACGAACGACCTCAAGAACGGCCTGGTGCTCAAGCTCGACGGAGGCCAGCTCTGGTCCGTCGTCGAGTTCCAGCACGTCAAGCCCGGCAAGGGCCCGGCCTTCGTGCGCACCAAGCTGAAGAACGTGCTCTCCGGCAAGGTCGTCGACAAGACGTTCAACGCTGGCGTCAAGGTCGAGACGGCCACGATCGACAAGCGCGACATGCAGTTCTCGTACATGGACGGCGAGTACTTCGTCTTCATGGACATGGACACGTACGACCAGCTCATGGTCGACCGCAAGTCCGTCGGCGATGCCGCCAACTTCCTGATCGAGGGCTTCACGGCCACCGTCGCCCAGCACGAGGGCGAGGTGCTCTTCGTCGAGCTGCCGGCCGCCGTCGAGCTGGTCATCCAGGAGACCGAGCCGGGTGTCCAGGGCGACCGCTCCACCGGTGGCACCAAGCCCGCCACCCTGGAGACCGGCCACCAGATCCAGGTCCCGCTCTTCATCACCACCGGTGAGAAGATCAAGGTCGACACGCGCAGCAGCGACTACCTCGGCCGGGTGAACAGCTAACCGTGGCTGCCCGCAACACGGCCCGCAAGCGCGCCTTCCAGATCCTCTTCGAGGGCGACCAGCGCGACGTGGACGTCCTGACGGTCCTCGCGGACTGGATCCGGCACTCCCGGTCAGACACCCGGCAGCCGCCGGTCAGCGAGTACACGATGCAGCTGGTCGAGGGTTATGCCACCAAGGTGAGGCGGATCGACGAGCTCATCGCGCAGTACGCCGTCGGCTGGACGCTGGACAGGATGCCGGTCGTCGACCGCAACATCCTGCGCCTCGGTGCCTACGAGCTGATCTGGGTCG